>NZ_JBHRYU010000006.1:0-284133 GCF_042649185.1 Cohnella sp. GCM10012308 | reverse complement strand
CTGAAAGCGGCGAGCAAAGTGCCAAGAGGAAGGACCAAAGGCCGCCAAACGCGTAAAACACCAGCTCCGCTGTTACAGCCGCACCACTGCGATGTGGCGCTTACGAAGCCGTCGAAAAGAAAAAGACGATAAACCCAATTTTTGGATTTTGCAACCTACTGTAGCATGCCTCTGCTCTTTTTAAAAAGTCGAGCGAAATGCGGATGTAAAATTTTACATTAAGGCACTTTTTGAGGAAACTCCTCAATCCAAGGCAGCTTTTATGCAACGCTAGTGAAGCGAGTTCCGCTATTCTCCTCATTTTCCCCCATGTCCCGCACCTTAACGGAAAAAACTTCCGCTATACGCCCCCATTTCTCCCCTGCACTACGAAAAAAAGCACTGCCTCCCCGCCGGCAAGCGGCGGATGGCAGTGCTTTTCCTATGATGCGAGGCCTTAAGCGACCTGCTTGGTCTCCTGCTCCTCCGGCGCCTTCGTGCGGCGAATGAACAAGCCGACGACCAGCGCGACGAGCGCGACGATAAAGCCGATCCAGAACGCGTCGTGCAAGCCTGCCATCAGTCCGGATACCTGCTCGGCCGGCGCGGTCGGTTCCTCGGAGCCGGCCAGATAGTTTTTGGAGCCCGTCGACATGATGCTGATGAACAGCGCCGTACCGATCGCCCCGGATACCTGCTGCAGCGTATTGAGGATAGCCGTGCCGTGCGGGTACAGATGCCGCGGCAGTTGGTTCAATCCCGTCGTCTGCGCGGGCATCATGACCATCGAGATGCCGACCAGCATGACGATGTGGATGAAGATGACGTACCCCTTGGAGACGTCCGCGTCGATGCCGGTGAACATCCATACCGACAACGCCGTGAGCGCCAGCCCCGGAATGACGAGCACGCGCGGACCGAACTTGTCGAACAGCTTGCCCGATACCGGCGCCATAATCCCGTTGATGATGCTGCCCGGCAGCATGAGCAGGCCCGACTTGAAGGCGGTCAACAGGAGCGCGCTTTGCAGGAACATCGGCAGAATGGTCATCGTGGAGAACATCGTCATCATAACGACGAACAGCAATACGGTAACCAGGCTGAACATCGGATACTTGAAGGCGCGCAAATTCAGGATCGGCTCCTTCACGACCAATTGGCGCCAGATGAACAGCAGCAGGGACACGCCGCCGGCCGCGAGAGACCATACGACCTCCGTATCTCCCCAGCCGCTCTCGCCCGCTTTGCTGAAGCCGTACACGATGCCGCCGAAGCCGATTGTCGACAGCAGGATCGAGACGATATCGACCTTAGGCTTGGTCAGATCGGTGACGTTGCGCAGGAAAGCCGCGGCGAAAATAATGGAGAAGGCCGCCAGCGGGAGCACCAGGTAGAACAGCCAGCGCCAATTGAGCGCATCGATAATCAGTCCCGACAGCGTCGGTCCGATCGCCGGCGCGAACATGATGACGAGGCCGATCAGGCCCATCGCCGCTCCCCGTTTTTCGACCGGGAAAATGACGAGGATCGTATTCATCAGCACGGGCAGCATCAGTCCCGTCCCCATCGCCTGCACGACGCGGCCCGTGAGCAGTACGCCGAATTCGGGCGCAAAAGCCGAGATGGCCGTGCCTATGAGAAATAAAGTCATCGCGGACAAAAACATTTGCCGCGTCGTAAACCATTGCTGCAGCAGCGCCGTGATCGGCACCAAAACGCCGATGACGAGCATATAAGCCGTGCTGAGCCATTGAATCGTCGTCGCGCCGACGTTAAATTCCTTCATCAAGTCAGGCAGCGCATTCCCGAGCAGCGTCTCGTTGAGAATCGCCACGAATGCCCCGATGATGAGCGAAAAGACGATCGGCCCCCGGCGTATCTTGCTTAAATCGATTGTCGCCCCTCCGGACGACGGTGATGCCCCGTTCATGGATGAAGCCTCCTATCCGCATTCTCTTTGTCTACACTTGTATGTTTATTTGTACAAGTGTTAGTCTTTACTATACAATGCGTTCGCCGTCCTCGGTCAAGAACCAAATCGCAATAAATGTAGTCTAATCTACATTGGAGGCATTAATGTATATGAAAAACGACGGGACTACCGATCTTAGAGTGCGACGCACGCGCAAGCTGCTTTGGGACGCGCTGATGGCGCTGCTCGGCGAGTCCGGCCGGACGTTCGAATCGCTCACCGTCGCCGAGATTTGCGAGCGGGCGATGGTACACCGGACGACGTTTTACAAGCATTTCGAGGACAAATACCATCTGCTGTGCGCAGGCTTCGAGGAATTGAACAAGGAGCTGGCGGCCATGGACTTCGAAGAGAGAATGCGGCGTCCGATGCAGCTGCTCGAACAATTCGGGCATCAGCGGCAGTTCCGTACGATCATGAAGTCCGAACAAGAATCCACGTCGATCAAAAGTCTCATGCAGCGCATCGGATCGGGCTTTTTGAAAAACGATTTGCTTGCGCTCGAGCAAAAAGACGGGCCCTTCCCCGTTCCGGCCGAGATCATCGCCGAATTTTACGCCGGCGCGATCAACGGGGTGGCCGCCTGGTGGGTGCAGCACGGCGGGCACATCCCCGCGGAGACAATGGACCGCTATATCGGAGAGCTGCTGAACCCGGCGATATTCAATCGTCAAGCTCCATGAAAACCTCCATGAAAAGAACGGCTGCGCGGAGTGCCAGCCGTTCTTTCTTTGTCCGATACGGATTGAAGTGATTTACTTGCAGTGATTTAATTGCCGGCAGCGATTCGTTCCTGCCCGTCTAAAACGACCATCCGCGCGGGCGCTTCCCCGGCGCCGTGAACGAACACGAGCGTCGTCTCCCGCGAACGGTCGACGACGCCTTCCCGCTCCCAGCGCTCATAATCGAACGGCACGCGATCGATCGACGCTTTTTTAACCAAGTCCCGCTCCTCCACGCCGAGCTCGGATGCCGCCCGCTTGAACCGGAAGGTCCAATCGTCCTTCCCGAGCCGGTCCTCCCACCACATTTTGCGCGGCTTGTACTTGTGCTGGAGATAAAAGTCGATCTTGAGGAGCGCAAGGGTCACGTCCAGATCGAGCGCAGGATGCCGGTCCTCCTCGAGGAAGGTCCACAGCCGGACGAACAAGTCCTCAAGCTGGTGGCCGATTCGCTGCCAGCCGCGCGCTTCCCAAAAGTCGCCAAACCGCTGGAAAAAGTCGAATGGCGACGGATACGCCACATGGACCAAATATTCGATCGTCCGATTCATGCGGTGCGCATTCCAGTACTTCTCCAGCACATCCTCCACGCGCTTGATGCGGACGATGTCCGCGAACGGCATGAGGTCGTTGCCGAGCATCTCGTAAGGCGCTCTGTCCATGTAAATATAGCCGAACTTTTCCGCGTCCTGCCGAAGTCCCGTCCCGCGGAGCATCTTGAGGAAGCCAAGCTGCAGCTCCTCGGGGCGAAGCGCGAACACGTCGTTAAACGTTTTGCGGAACGTATCGTAGTCCTCATGCGGCAGGCCGGCGATCAAATCGAGATGCTGGTCGATCTTCCCGCTTTCCTTGACCTTTGTCACGGTGCGTACGAGCTTGCTCCAGTTCTGCCTGCGTTGTACCGCCAGATTGGTGACGTCGTTGGTCGACTGGACGCCGATCTCGAAGCGGAAGACGCCGGGCGGCGCGTGCTCCGCCAAATAATCGAGCACCTCCGGCCGCATGATGTCAGCCGTAATCTCGAACTGGAAAACGCAGCCTCGATGATTCTCGATAAGGAACCGGAACATCTCGAGCGCATAATCCCGCTTGATGTTAAACGTGCGGTCCACGAACTTGATCAGCTTCGCCCCGCTGTCGATCAGGTATAAAATGTCGGCCTTGACCCGGTCCATATCGAAGTAGCGGACGCCGACCTCGATGCTCGACAGGCAGAATTGACAGCTGAACGGGCACCCGCGGCTCGTCTCGAAGTAGACGACGCGATTGGCGAGGCTCGGCACGTCCTCCTCGAACCGGTACGGCGAGGGCAGCGTCGCCAGATCCAGCTTCGGACGACCGGGATTGACGACGATCTCGTCTCCCTTGCGATAGGCGAGGCCAAAGACGAAATGAAACTTGCGGCTGCCGGACAACTCGCGCAACAGATCGCGCAGGGTCTCTTCCCCTTCGCCCATGATGATATGGTCGACCGCCGGCAGGCGCCGCATCCACTGTTCCGTGTCGTAAGACACCTCGGGGCCGCCCAGGACGATCGTCGCGTTAGGCAAAATCTTGCGCAGCATGTCGATGACGGTGATCGTCTCTTCGATGTTCCAGATATAGCAGGAGAAGCCAATGACGTCGGGCTGCCTGGCGAACAGATCGGAAGCGATGGTCATCGGCGGGTCCTTGATCGTGTATTCCGCAATGTCCATCGGAAACTCGTCCTGGCTATATGCCTTGAGGCAGCGCAGGGCAAGCGAAGTATGAATGTATTTGGCGTTCAGCGTCGCGAGGACGACTTTCATGCTTGTCCCTCTCTTTGAAAACAGAATTCAGCTTACTCCATTGTAAGGGATTGCGGTTGCCGTGTAAAAGCGGAGGCGTACCGGTACGCGGGTGGCGCGGATAGCGGTTGCCCGATCCAGTCTCAGCATGCTATGATCTTAGCAATATATTCCCGGCAGCAAAGCATGCGCCGCAAGCTTCTCTATTCGAGAGCTTGCGGCTTTTTGCGTTCCGGACGAGAATGGGAGGATAAAAATGGCGCCGCACGATGAAGCCTTCAAGAAACTGCTGCAAACTTTTTTCAAAGAATTTATTCAGTTGTTTTTCCCCGAGTTGGACGAATGGATCGACTATTCCCATACGCGATTGCTTATGCAGGAGCTTCTGGTCGATATAGTCGGCTCGGAGGCTAGACAGCTGGACTTACTGATGGAGACCAAGCTTAAAGGCCAGGACGCCTACATCCTTTTTCACCTGGAACCGCAATCTTATCGGGATCCGAAATTCGTAGAACGAATGTATATTTACTTCAGCAGGCTTTTCGAAAAATACCGCAAGGCGCACAAGCTGATCGTTCCCATCGCGATCTTTACCGGAGACGGCATGAAAAACGAACCGGATACGTTGTCGATGGCGCTGCCTTGGCACGAAATCTTCCGATTCCGGATGCTCAAGCTCGAGCTCGGCCAACAGGATTGGCGAAGGTTTATCGACTCCGACAACCCTGTAGCCGCTGCGCTGCTGGCCAAGATGGGCTATAATAAAAAAGACCGTCGCAGCTTGAGACTCGCCTATTTGTCGATGCTGCTGCGAATGAAGGGCAAGCTGGATAGCGCCAGACTGGCGCTCGTCCGCTCCATAGCGGATTTATATTACGAGCCTGATGCGACGGAAGAGAAATCTATCATGCAAGAATTCATGAACATGCATCCCGAGGAGGAGGAAACGATCATGGAACTGATGCCTGCGTGGGAACGGTGGGGCTACGAGCGGGGAATGAAGGAAGGCATCGAGCAGGGCATTGAGCAAGGCATCGAGCAAGGCATCCAGCAAGGCAAAAGAGCACTCCAAGAAGCCACGATCGGACGCATGCGGTCCAGAGGATTTTCCGACTCGGAGATCGCGGACCTTCTCGGCCTGCTGCCTGAAGACATGGCCAGTTCGAATTCGGACGCCACATAAATAAAAGCGGCAGACCGGACGGACCGGCTGCCGCTTTTTCATTTCTTTAAGCCTCAAAACCGTCTTGCTCGATCACGCTTTGAATAAACAGGTAGCTGTCCTTCGGATAACGCTTGAGCGTCTTGTAGTCGGTGTAAACGATTCCGAAGCGCTTGACGTAACCTTCCGCCCACTCGAAGTTGTCGAGCAGCGACCAGGCGAAGTATCCCTTCAGCGGCACGCCGGACTCGATCAGACGATGGCACTGGATGAAGTGCTTTTTAAAATAGTCGGCGCGCTTCGCGTCGTGAACGCGGCCTTCCGTCGTCAGCTCGTCCTCGTAGCACGCGCCGTTTTCCGTAATGTAAATCGACACTTCGCCGTATTCTTCATGCACCCACGACAGCACCTTGTACAACCCGTCCGCGTAAACGTTCCAATCCATGTAAGTCTTGTCGAAGCCGACCTGCACTTCCTCGCAGTCGAACAGCCCTTCGCCTTCCTTGTATCGGCCGAAGCCGCCGCTATAGAAGTTTACGCCGATGAAGTCGATTGGCTGCGCGATCGTCTCCATGTCGCCGGGCTGGATCGGCACCTCGACGCCGTTGCCCTTGAACCAGTCGACCATGAACTGCGGATATTGCCCCTTGAACGTCGGGTCCATGAACCACTCGTTGTTGTACGCGCGATTGCGATGCGCGGCGGCGACGTCTTCCGGCTTGGTCGTATACGGCTCGAACCAATACAGGTTGTGCGTCGTGCCGATCTCGCCCGGGGTGCCAAGCGCACGGAATGCCTTCACCGCTTCGCCGTGCGCGACCATGCAGTTGTGCGCGACGTTGACGGCAAGCTGCAGGTCGGTGTTGCCCGGCGCATGCGCTCCGATATAGTTGGACAGGAACGATACGCACCAGGTCTCGTTAAACGTGATCCACTGCTTAACCTTGCCGCCGAACGCCTTGAACGCGGTCTCCGCGTAACGGACGAACGCGCGGATCGTGTCTCGGTTGTCCCAGCCGCCCTTGTCCTGCAGCGCCTGCGGCAGATCCCAGTGGTACAGCGTCACGCAAGGCTCGATGCCGGCGGCCAGCAGGCCGTCAATGACCTTGGCATAATAATCGAGCCCCTTTTGGTTCAGCTCGCCGTCTCCGTCCGGATAAATGCGCGGCCAAGCGATCGAAAAGCGGTATGCCCTGACCCCCAGGTTTTTGAGCAGCGCGATATCTTCTTCATAACGGTGATAGCTGTCGCAGGCGACGTCGCCCGTATCGCCGTTAACGACCTTGCCCGGCGTGCGGGAGAACGTATCCCAGATCGACATTCCCCGTCCGTCTTCGTTATATGCCCCTTCGATCTGGTAGGAAGCGGTAGCCGTTCCCCAGACGAAATCCTTCGGAAATTGAATCGAAGCCATTTTTAACCCCTCCGCACAAAGTAATCGTATGGCGCACGCATCATGTAAAACGTTTTCCATACTCTATTTTATACAAATTGTCCGCGTGCGCCCATACGATATCCTGTGCGATATTGGCGCTTACTTATTCGGATTGGCTTCGTCTAGCAGCTTGCGGGCATTCGCCTCCAGCCCGTCGTAGAATGCCTTGACCTCCGGAATGGCGACCTGCTCCCCGCCTTTGCCCTTTTTGTAGACAACGCCTCCCGTTTTCTCCACGATGGCCAGAAATTCCTGGGCGAGCTTTGCCGTAACCGTGCCCGGAGCATCGGCGATGTTCTTTTCCAGCGATGCTTTGACCTGCGAATCGAGCTTGAACGTATCGAAGTCGAAAACCGGCGTGTTGTCCAGTCCCATCAGCAAAAACGGGATGTAACGCGTAGCAAACAAATCCTCGGCCTGCCCGCGCTCGGGCGCATCGGGATGCGCAACCACGTAGGCTTCCGCTTGGGCGGCGCGCGCGGCGACCTCCGCACGCTCGATGACGAGCCCCCCGTCCGAGGCCGACTTCTGATCCGACTCGACGGCCAGCAGCGAGATATAATCCTTCATCGCGGCTGTCACCCGCGCGTCCGCGCGTTTCAGCTTGCCATAATCTATGACGGGGAAATAGTAGCCCTCGGTCGTCTCCAGCTTGTATCCGCCGTCTATGGCGCCCTGAGCGAGCGCGCGAACCTGATCATCCTTAATTTGACCGATTTGCTGCGCGGTAGGCGGCCAATCGAGCTTTTGCAGCGCCTGCTGGACCTTTTCCGGCTCGAACTTCCCCTGCAAATCCGGCAGTCGCCGATCATAATAGGCGAGCATCTCTCGCATGAGCGCATCTCCAGTTTCCGGCGAGGCCTGCGCAAGCTTGTCGTCAAGCGCCTTGTTCAACTCCGCGGCCGACAGGTCGGACTGGGCTTGCTCCTTGAACGCCTCGAGCAGCGCGGCTTCGGCATTGTCATCGGATGTCGCGCTTGCCGACGGCGAAGGCGATGCGGATGCGCTTGCGGCCGGACCCGCGCTCGCCGAAGACGTCTGTGCCGGCGCCGAGGCTGTGACGGTTGCCGAAGCGTCCGGAGCGGCATCGTTCGACCCGCTAGAGCAAGCCGCAAGGCCGACCGACAACAACAGCACGAGTCCGAATGCAGGCTGGCGCATGACCGACCTTCGCTTCGTTTGTTCTCTCGTATCGCGCATTGGACCTCTTCCTTTCCACCCTGTCTTGTAATAGCTATTTACCCATTCGCTGGTTGGCCTTCGAACGATTAGACGGCTCTGGCACAAGAATGGTTCCACGATTAGGAAATTTTATACATTTTCCTGCGTACTCAAATGCGTTACAATCGAGGAAACCTGTCCCCCTACATAAAAAGGAGAGAAACCTGCCATGTCTTCTTACCGGCTCATCGCGATCGACCTCGACGATACGCTGCTAAACGACAAGCTCGAAGTAACCGAAGCGACGAAGGACGCGCTCGCGCAAGCGATATCGCAAGGCGTCCATGTGACCCTGGCTACGGGCCGCATGTTTGCCTCGGCCAAGCAGACGGCCGCTCAGGTCGGCCTGAACGTACCGCTCATCACTTACCAAGGCTCGCTGGTCCGCAATCTGCTCGACGAGCGCACGTTGTACGAGCGTTCCGTCGACCTCGAAGCCGTCCGCAAGCTGTACGGCTTTACGCGCGCCCGCAAGCTGCACTTGCAGACTTATATTGACGACAAGCTCTATTCCTTTGACGACGGAGACCGACTGGCCGCTTACGCAAAGCAATCGAACATTCCCTATACCGTCGAGCCCGAGCTGGACGCGCTGCCGGCCGGACATCATACGAAGCTGATCATCATCGACGAGCCGGCTATGCTGGACGAGATTGCGCCTGAGCTTCATGCGCTGCTCGGACCGGATGTTCATATCACGAAGTCCAAGCCGCATTATTTAGAATTCACGCACAGCGAAGGCACCAAAGGGCATGCGCTTCAATTTCTGGCCGAGCATTACGGCTTGACGATGGATCAAACGATCGCGATCGGCGACTCCTGGAACGACCGCGAGATGATCGAGGCCGCCGGTCTCGGCGTCGCCATGGCGAACGCGGTTCCCGCGCTGCGCGAGATCGCCGACTACATTACTGCAAGCAACAACGAGGATGGCGTAAAGCAGGTCGTCGACAAATTTATTTTGAACGCTTAAGTTCGCCGGTTCGCTGTTAGCCCCATGCCTGGTTCCCTCGAAGATCCGTTTTGAACATCAAAAAAGGCTTCCGCAAGCTCTTATTCAGAGCAGCCCGGAAGCCTTTTACGATTTTCGCCGATCGGCGTCCTTCTCTTTTTTCCGCTTCTCGCGCAGAAGCCGGTACATCTCGAGCTGTTCCCGCAGATGTCCCGCCTCTTCCTCCGTTAGCGTCTGTTCGACGCCTTGAATGACAAAACGGTTCGGATCGGCGGAAGGCTGTTCCTTATCGATGCCCGTCAGCAGCCAATCGAGCGATACCTCGTAGATGCTTGCAAGCTCCCGCAATATTTCATTATCCGGCTGCGACCGGTTGTTCTCGTATTTGGATATCGTGGTGAAGTCTACGCCCAGCGCGCCCGCGACATCGTTTTGCGTCATATGCTTTTCTTGCCTGGCCAGCTTCAAGCGTTTGCCGAATGTCAACGGTTACACCCCGCACTTTTTGCTCCAGTATAAGAGATTTCAAATCGGCTTCGGCCCTACTTGCATATAAATCAAGTTTTTACTTGAATTTTTTACAATTTTTATTTAATATAAAATCAATACATGAAGTTACTTCAATGGAGGGAACGTTCATTTTTATTCACGATCAGCCTTACCCGATGTATTATTGGATCATTAGTCTTTCCGTCATACTCATCCTCGTCGGATTCCTCGTGCGCAGCGAACGCCGCAAGCGCCGGTCGGAGAGGGACGATGAGACCCCTTAAAAAGAAAACCGTTCGAGCGTCGAGCCCGAACGGTTTGTGGAAGACTTCGCGATACGAGTTCTCCATAAAACAAAGTAGGACCGTCAGGGGGAGATCGTCCTGACGGTCCTTTAAGTTTGGCGGATACCCGGAACTGAAATCGTGAAGAACGCCCGTCGATGGCTCATCGGCAGCCATGCCCATGGACCCGCGTTACGGCGCGTGCGTTCTCGCCGGATGTTGTCGCTTGCGTTCCGTCGCCTACATTCCGTCGCCTACATTCCGTCACCTGCGTTCCGTCGCTTGCGTTCCTTTGACGGCGTTTCGTCACCTGCGTTCCGTCACTGTATTCCATCACTTGCTTTCCGTCGCTTGCGTTCCGTTGACTGCATCATCCCTAACAGCAATGCCTGCAAATATACATCTTTTTCCGCCGAAGTCGACCCTTTTAACTACGAAAGATGCAAATATGCAGTTATTTTACGTCATCAGCCGGATTTCCGGCTTGCGCATTGGATTTACCTGCATATTTGCAGGTATTTCACCAGATACCGTTGGTCGGCAGACAATACATGTATAGATGCAGGTTTTTGAGGCTCGCAAGCCACCGTAATGCTCCAGCATACCGAAGGTACGGATACTCGACTGCGAATGCCGCCCAATTTATACTTTCTGATCTTCCAAAAAAAGACGAAGGCGCCGAACGCGCCTTCGTCCTTTGTCGTGTTGTTCGTTGTCGTGCTGTTCTTTTTCGTGCGATCACTTGCCGGCCAGCACCTGATACCATACGCCGCGTTTGGCGTACAGCTCGCTCCGAACCTGGCTCCATCCCCCGAGATAGCCGATATCGAACAAGCCGGAGGGCGTCGCGTACCGGTCCGCATAGCGGCTCGCCACCTCTTCGTTCACCGGCCGGAAGCCATGCTCCGCGAACACCTTTTGCGCTTCCGCCCCGCTCATGTATGCGACCAACGCCTCGGCGGCTTCGCGAACGCCGTGCGCGTCCGCGTTGACATCGACGACGCCCGCCGGATTCTCGATCAGGATCGTATCCTCCGGCGTCACGATGTCGTAATGCACGCCCTGCGCCACCCGGGCAAGCAGCTCGTTTTCATAGGTGACGATCACGTCGCCGACCCCGTATTCGAATGCCGCCATAGATGCGCGGCCGCTTTTGTCCATCGATTCGACATTCCGGTAGACGGCTTTCAAGAAGGTCTTGGCGGCATCCGGATCCTTCTTCCCCGAATCGCGCTCCGCCTGCTTCAGCCCGGCGCCATAGATCGCGTTGATGTCCCATTGCGCGCCGCCCGATACCTTCGGGTTGGGAAACAGCACTTTAACGCCTGGTTTGGCGAGATCCGCGAAGCCGGTAATGCCAAGCGGATTGCCTTCCCGCGTACCCAATACGACGATCGAGCGCGTGATCATGCCGCTCGTCTCCGTCTTTTTCCAATCCGCGCTCATAAGCCCGGCCTTGACGATCTTGTCCATATCGCCCTCGAGCGACAGCACGGCGACATCCGCCTTGAAGCCCCCGACGATCGATCTGGCCTGGGTACCCGACGCCTCGTAGGACTCCTGGAACTTGAGCTTCTGTCCCGTCTTCGCTTCCCATTCCCGGCCGAAGGCGGGCAGAATCTCCTGCAGCGCGTCCTTCGCGACCGAGTACGCGCCGACGACGATAGTCGCGGTCCCCGCATCCTGCGCGGCGCTGCCTTCGCCTTCGGCTGGAGAGCCGTTAGACGATTGCGCGCCGCCGCAGCCGGCCAGCGAGGCCGTGAGCGCCGCGGCCAGCAGCCATCCGCTCAGCCGGCGGCCAGCGCCGCGCCGCCTTGTTATCTTGTTGCTATTCAAGAACGCCAACCTCCCGGCGGTGCCTCCGCAGGCTCCCGCATATGCAACCGAACGATCGCAGACGATCGGCAGCCCTCGCGGACTGCCGGCGCCTTTATCAGATATAAACGAACATCGGGTCAGCTTTCAGCTTGTTTTCCATCACCCAACTGTCGCTGTCGTTGAACAAATACGCGCGGTGAACGAGCACCTGCACTTCGTCGCCCGGATGGAGCACTTCTTTCTCGAGCGATCTGTAGGTGACGAGCTTGATCCCGCCTACCTCTACCTCCACGAGCCATTCGCTGCCGCGGAAATGAATGTGGCTGACGCGGCCGGCTTCCGTCGCCGAGAGCAGCTGCGTGAACTCTTCCTTGCGTCCGATCTCGATATACTCCGGCCGGATCAGGCCTTTGGTGCCCGCAGATGCAGCTGCGTCGGCGAAGCCGCGAAGCTCGCCGATGTTGTCGACGATGCGGGACTCCCCGATAAAGCCGGCGACGAACGGCGTCTTGGGATCCTTGTAAATTTCCCAAGGAGACCCCTTCTGCTCCAGATTGCCTTTGTTGATGATCATGATCTCGTCCGCGACCTCGATCGCCTCGTCCTGGTCGTGCGTGACGAAAATCGAGGTGATGCCGAGGCGGTCGATCATCTCGCGCAGCCAGGAGCGCAGCTCATGACGGATCTTGGCATCGATCGCCGCGAACGGCTCGTCGAGCAGCAGCAGCTGCGGCTCCGGCGCGAGCGCGCGGGCGAACGCCACGCGCTGACGCTGTCCGCCGGACAGCTGGTGCGGATAGCGGGACTCGAAGCCCTTAAGGCCCGTCAACTCGGTCAGGCTGGCGACGCGTTCCTTGATTTTGGCTTTGTTCCACTTTTTGACCTCGAGGCCGAAGGCGATGTTTTCGCTCACCGTCATGTGCTTGAACAGCGCGTAGTTCTGGAAGACGAACCCGATGCCGCGCTCCTGCGGCGGCAGATCGTTGACCCGCTGGCCGTGGAAAACGATGTCGCCCGAGTCGGGCGTCTCGAGCCCGGCAAGCATGCGCAGGATCGACGTCTTGCCGCCGCCGCTCGGACCGAGCAGGCCGATGAGCTGGCCCTTTTCGACGCTGAAGTCGACGTCCTTGACCGCTTGAAAGCTGCCAAACGATTTATTTAATCCCCGCACTTCGACATGCATGCTCAATGCACTTCCTTTCGGGATTTAGACCATTCCATAACGAGCAGTAGCAGAACCGAAGCCGCAGCCAGCACCAGCGCAACCGAGTTGGCCGCCGTCAGATCGAAGTTCTCGACGTCCTGATATACCAGCGTCGTCGCCGTCTGCGTCTTGTTGATAATGTTGCCCGAGACGACCAGCACGGCGCCGAATTCGCCCAGGCAGCGCGCGACCGTCAAGATAACGCCGTAGACGACGCTCCAGCGGATGAGCGGCCAGGTGACGCGCCAGAACGTCGTCCAGGCGTACGCGCCCATCATGTGCGCGGCCTCCTCCTGCTGGCTGCCGACCTCTTGAAGCACCGGCATGACCTCGCGGATCACGATCGGAAACGTAACGAACAGCGTCGCGAGAATCATGCCCGGCAGCGCGTAAACGATATCTACGCCGGCACGGCCGAGCAGTGCGCCCGCTGCGCTGTCTGGACCGAGCAGCAGGACGATCATGAGGCCGCCGATGACGGGCGAGACGGCGAAGGGCAGGTCGACGATGCCGTTCATGACGGCTTTGAGCCGCTTGCCGAGCCAGCCCGCGCGGACCAGATACAGTGACAGCATGACGCCGAACAGCGTGTTGACCGCGGTAACGCTCGCCGCGATAATGCCGGTCATCAGGAGCGCATGCAGCGCTTCGGGCCGCGTGATGCCCGCCGAGAAGCCGCTCCAGCCGTGATCGAACGCGCCCTGCACGATCCGCAGCAGCGGAACGATCAGGAGAACGGCGAAGATGAGCGTCGTCAAACCGATCCATAACCTTCTGATGGTCAACGGGCTCGCCTCCTTCGGACGAAGCTGACCGTCCATAAAATCAGGAGGGACAAGGTAAGCAGCAAAACCGATACCGCGGCGGCGCCGGCGGGATTGTCGCTCTCGATCTCGCCGAAGATGTAGACGGAGGCGACCAGCGTGCGTCCCGGAATATTGCCAGCGACCAGCACGACCGCGCCGAACTCCGCCAGCGCGCGGGAGAATGCGAGCATGGCCCCGCTCACGATGCCGGGCATCATGCAAGGCAGAATGACCCGCAAGAACGTACGCGACTTCGAAGCGCCCATCGTATACGCAGCTTCCTCCGCGGAAGCGTCGAGCTCCTCGAGCATCGGCTGAACTGCGCGGATCACGAACGGAAACGTAACGAAGACCATGGCGACGACGATCGCCGGCTCATGGAACAGAATCGACGTGCCCAGTCGCTCCGCGCCGCTGCCGATCCAACTGCGGGGTCCGAGCAGCAGCAGGATCATCAGGCCGATGACGGCGGTCGGCAGCGCGAACGGCAGATCGACGAGGCTGTTCAGGAGACTCCGTCCCGGAAACCGGTACCGAACGAGCACCCAGGCCGACATGGTGCCGACCGCCGCGTTGATGATTGTAGAGATCACTGCGAGCTTGACCGTGAGCAGCACGGACTTCCAGGCCAGTGCCTCAGTAATGTTGTCGGCGAACGCCTGAAGGCCGCCTGACAGCGATTGCACGTAAATGCCTGCGATCGGACAAACGATAAGAATGATAAAATAAAGCATGACGGTGCTGCGGAATCCCCAGCTCCACCATCGGCTCTGCAGCATGTTTGTCACGTATGCGAACCTCCAGGATGGGCTTTGTTGCCACTCCATAATTCCTATTAAATTAGTTGGTATTGCTACTTTAGCAGATCGGCCCTTGATTCGTCAACGACATTTCTGTATTTTGTCAAATAGAAGGAGCATCCCTCCAAGGGATGCCCGTATAGGAGGCCGCAAACGATGCTATACAAAGAGAAGCTCCGCACGACTTCCCGCGACGAGATCGTCGATATTACCAGGCAGACCGCCGCGCTCGTCGCGCGCTCCGGCGTTCAGGAAGGCCTGGCCGTCGTTTATTGCCCGCATACGACTGCAGGCATTGCGATCAACGAGAACGCGGATCCCGACGTCAAGCGGGACGTACTGATGCGGCTGGACGAGATCTACCCTTGGACACATCCCAAATACCGTCATGCGGAAGGGAACACGGCTTCCCATCTCAAGGCGATCACGACGGGAAATTCGCAGACGATCATCGTCAGCGGCGGCAAGCTGCTGCTCGGCCGCTGGCAAGGCGTATACTTCTGCGAGTTCGACGGACCGCGGGACCGCGAATACTTCGTCAAGATCGTCGAGGGCTGACGTTGCCGGGCCCGGCGCAGGGCTTGGCGCCGGGCTTCTTGTCCGGTCTGCGGACTGCATGGCTCGCAAGGATGGCTTGAATCATTGACTCATGAGAGCTGCTCCGTAAAATAACGCGCCTCTCCCCTGGTCACGAGCCCCTGGCCTTGCGTCAGATCGGTCATCCAGGCTTCGAAGCGCTCGGCTTCCCCTTCCTCCGGCAGGCACAGTACCCGCACCCGATCGGTAAACGCGACGTCTCCGACCTTCACGCCTTTTCCGCGCAGCTCGTTCTCCAGTTTGCCGTACCAGGTATAATCGACGTCCACCGCGATCTCCCGATGCAGCGCCCGAACGATCGGCCCGGCCGCATCTGTCCCGGCCACGGCGCCGTCGGTGTAAGCGCGGACGAGCCCGCCCGCTCCCAGCATGATCCCGCCAAAATAGCGCGTGACCACGACGACCGTATTTTTCAGCCCGCGGTTTTTGAGCACCTCCAAGATCGGCCGCCCCGCGGTCCCGCTCGGTTCGCCGTCGTCCATCGCCTTCTGCCACTGATCGCGCTCCCCGATCGTATAGGCGGAGCAATTGTGCGTGGCGTTCCAATGGCGTTTCTTGATTTCCTCGATAAAGGCGACCGCTTCCTCTTCGGTCTCTGCAGGCTTCGCGTGGCCGATGAAGCGCGACTTTTTAATGACGACTTCTTGTTCCCCGTATCCGGCTACGGTGGCGTATCGCGCCAGCATGCTCCAACTTCCTTTCCCATTAGCTTAGCTCCGATGCTTGTCACCCAGTTTAACATGAGGCATGGATAAGGAAAAACCGCCCCCGGACGAAGGTCCGAAGGCGGTTGTAGCGGCATCCGTAAGAGATGCGCGGTTCAGGCTTTACAGGCGGGCTTCCAGCTCTTTTTTCTTCTCCTCGAAGCCGGGCTTGCCCAGCAGCGCGAACATGTTGACCTTATAGGCCTCGACGCCCGGCTGGTCGAACGGATTGACGCCCAGCAGGTACCCGCTGACGCCGCAGGCGATCTCGAAGAAGTAGACGAGCTGGCCGAAGCTGTGCGGCGTAAGGTCCGGCAGTTGGACGACCAGGTTAGGCACGTTGCCGTCCGTGTGCGCGAGAATGGTGCCCTCGAACGCCTTTTTGTTCACGAAGTCCAGCGTCTTGCCGGTCAGGAAGTTCAGGCCGTCGAGATTGTCCGCGTCGCTCCGGATCTCGATCTGCTCCGACACCTCGCCGACCTGGAGCACGGTCTCGAAAATGATGCGGTTGCCCTCTTGAATAAATTGCCCCATCGAGTGCAGATCCGTGGAAAAGTCGACGGAGGCCGGATAAATGCCTTTATAATCCTTGCCTTCGCTCTCGCCGTACAGCTGCTTCCACCATTCGGACACGAAGTGCAGGCTCGGCTCGTAGTTGACGAGAATCTCGACCGTCTTGCCCTTGCGGTACAGCGCGTTGCGGATGGCCGCATACTGGTATGCAGGGTTCTCGGCGAGGTTCGGATTGTTCAACGCCGTAGCCGCGTCCTGCGCGCCTTTCATGATCGCTTCGATGTCGATGCCCGCGGTCGCGATCGGCAGCAAACCGACGGCCGTGAGGACCGAGTAGCGTCCGCCGACGTCGTCCGGGATGACGAACGATTCGTAGCCTTCGGCGTTCGCCAGCGTCTTGAGCGCGCCCCGCGCCTTGTCCGTCGTGGCGTAGATACGCTTCTTGGCCGCTTCCTTGCCGTACTTGGTCTCGAGCGCTTCGCGGAAGATGCGGAAGGCGATCGCGGGCTCGGTCGTCGTGCCGGACTTGGAGATGACGTTGATCGACCAGTCCTTGCCTTCGAGCGCCTGCAGCAGATGCGTCACGTACGTCGAGCTGATATTGTTGCCTGCGAAAAAGATCTGCGGCGTCTTGCGCTGATCCTTGGAGAGCGTATTGTAAAAAGAATGCGACAGCATCTCGATCGCGGCGCGGGCGCCGAGATAAGAGCCGCCGATGCCGATGACGACAAGCGCCTCGGAGTCGGATTGAATCTGCTTGGCCGAGGCCTGGATGCGGGCAAACTCTTCCTTGTCGTAGTCAAAGGGAAGATTGATCCAGCCCAGGTAATCCGAGCCCGTGCCCGTACCGTTATGTAGCTGCTCATGCGCCAGCTTCACCGCAGGAGCCAGATAATCGATCTCGTGCTGCCCGATAAACTGCAGCGCCTTGGAATAGTCGAGCGCTATGCTCTTGGCCATCATTTGTTTCCCCTCTCAGGTTCGATTGTTCGCGTCCGGAAGGCACGTAGTTTTAGAATAACCAAAATTCGCCTTAGGTACAAGCAACCGAACCTGGGGAGCACGATGCTTCCCCGAAAACGAGATTATGCAGACGAAGCGGGGACAGCGAGCAAGAACACTACGGAGGCTGCGACGCCGAGCTCGAGCTCGATCGCGTCGTCTCCGAGCCTGACGTCCGGAGCCTCCTCGCCGTACAGAGAAAGCGCGCGTGACACCTCCGTACGGTTTAAGGGCAGCCGGTCCCATCGAATCGTCCGTTTAGCGGCGCGCTCAGCGTCATAGTTAAAGCAAGCGAGCCAGAGCCCTTCGTCGGTACGCAGCGCGAATACGTCCGCAGCGTCCCCGCCGGCGACGCCGTCCACGGGCAGAAACGTCCTGCCCTTGCGCGCCAGCGCGACCGCCTCTCCGCTCGATAGCCAGTCCCGCGCTCTGGCTGCGGCTTCGGGCATGCGGTAGTCGTCTCCGAGCAGCAGCGAGGTGCCAGCGATGAGCGACGCATGCAGCCGGCTGCGTCCCTCGTCCTCCGACGTGGCGCGCTGGTTGTGGCTTTTGTAGAGAACGGTATGGTCGGGGTCGTTAAACCTGTACAGCGTATCGTTGACCCACCAGGCCGACGTCAGCGCGTTCAGCATGTATTCCGTGTCGCCGATCAGGCCGAAAGCGTCGCAGGAGATGCGGCGGCTGTGCGCATAGCCGTGCGGGAACAGCGGCGCGATCGACAGGTTGATGAAAAACGGACGGCCGATCCGCGCCGGGTCGAGCGCGTCCCTAACGACGGACATGCCGTAATTGTACGCCTGGATGCCGGTCTCGATCTCGTGCAGCGCATGCTTGCCCTCCATCGCGCCATGCGTAAGGAAGTCCAGCTTGACGTAGCTGAAGCCGGCGGACACGAATCTGGCCAGCTGCCGGCGGATCGATTCGACGACGATCGGGTGGGTCGGATCCATCGCATAAGCGCCGTCGAGCATCGGCAGGAGCGCGCCTGCCTCGTCCTTGAGCAGCAGCTCCCTGTAAACGACGCCCTCGAAGCCCTCGACGGGCTTCTCCGGATCGCGTCCCCAATAGGCGAAAGGCGTCGCGTAAATGCCGGGCAGCTGCCCGTTCGCGCGGACGCGGTCTACGCAAGCCTGCAATTCCGCTTCGTTCAGATGATTCCAGAAGGCGTCGAAGTTCACGAACACGGCGTCGTCCTCGCCCAGCGCGCCGCCCGCCTGGAGCGCTTCGCCGATGAAGTCGGACACGCGCATGTACACGTCGGCATCCAGCTTGTCCATGACGGCGGACCAGCTGTTCCAACCGAAAGGCACGCCGCCCTCCCAGGGCAGCGCGGGCGCGGTCTCCGCATTCGCCCGGCCGTAAGCCTCCAGACCTTCCCGATAATCGTCGTATTTGCCGACGAAGACGAGCGGCGAGCGAATCTCGCGTCCCGACACGGCTCCATGTCTCAGCGTATCGCGGGTATGCAGTCCGGCTGCGCCGCCGTATATACGCAGCCTGGCGATCTCGCCGGCAAAGGTTCCCGCTGCTTCGACGCCCGTCTTCCATACGTCGTGGGAGACGGATCCGAAGACGAAGCCGCGGCGGCTCGCGGGATGATAGACGGAGGTCACCTCATAGCTCTCCACGTCGCAAGGGATCGGATGCGCCGCATACCGGACCCATTTGTCGTTGTCGAACGGCACGAACAGCACCCGCAGCTCCTTGTCTTCGGCCCGGGCCTCCGCCTCCTCTCCGAACGACAGCACGGAGCCGTCGTTGCGCAGCGCGCACAGGGGGCTGATCTCGCGCGTCGACCAGGACGTCTCGCGCGAAGCGGTCAGCTCCGTCAGCGCATAGGGCCGTCCCGCCGTGAGGACAAAGCGCTGGCGCAGCGCGGGGCTATCGGCATCCGCTCCGCGATGCTCGATCGTCCAGGATAACGTGCTCCCGCCTGCTGCGGCTCCGTCCGCAAGCACGGATTCCTGCAGCAGGACATGGCTCCCCGCATGCGTCGTCCGCCACATCCGGTCGCCGGCGAGCGTCTCGCCGTGCGTATCCAGGACGGACGAACCGTCCGCCCACCGATAAGCGGTCGTGCCGCTCCGCAGATCGTTTTCGACCCGCATGATCCCGTTGTCGGCGACGAACCGGTTGCCGTCGTTTTCGATGATCCAGCTATTCATAATTAGCCTCCGTCCGGATGCGGAAAAGGAGCGGCATCGCTGCTGCCCCTTTTTCCCGTTCCATCTTATTTCCAGAGCGACAGGCGCTCCTGGTAATTATCGTTGATAACCTTCTCGACCTTGTCGCTGCCGGCGGACTTCATGTCCGAGAGCATCTTGTCGTACGCGGCGTTCGCGTCGGCTTCGCTCTTGGCGATGATCACCTTGGTGACGGACTGCGTCATCAGATCTTGCACCTTCTGCATGGTGAGCGCCTCGGGCGTGCCGCCCTGCGGGCCCAGATTCTCGTAGGCGTCGTTGTCGTAGACGGAATCCGCCAGGTTTTTAATCGCCATCTTATCGATCTCGTTGCGGTCGTAGCGTCCGGCCAGATCGTACGGCGTACCGTCCGTGCCTTTTCCGTTTTTGATGAACCAGGTCCACTTGCGGATGCCGGACTGCTTCACGAAGCCGCTCCAGTCGTCCTTGAATCCTTGCATCGTCTCGGGACGAGGCACGTGCTTGCCGTCCTTCATGTCCCAGTCCTTGCCCTCGATCCCCCACATCAACAGGTATTGGCCTTCCTCGCTGGCCAGGAAGTTGATGAATTTCATCGTGCGCTCGGGATCCT
Organism: Cohnella sp. GCM10012308; assembly: GCF_042649185.1. Classification (NCBI taxonomy): domain Bacteria; kingdom Bacillati; phylum Bacillota; class Bacilli; order Caryophanales; family Paenibacillaceae; genus Cohnella; species Cohnella sp. GCM10012308. Next base: position 263,929 of record NZ_JBHRYU010000006.1, on the reverse strand, counting down.
TGTTCGCCTTCGTGATGCCGATCGCGTCCCAGCCGAGCGAGCTCTTGGGACTATAGGTCGTCTTCGAGGGATCGACCCCGTTCGCTACGACCTTATAGGCATAAAACTCCTTTTCGACGCCGTCATCCTTTTTCAGCGCCGTGTTGGCATCGCCCAGATCCCAATATGCGCCCGTCGAGGCGAGTACGGCGCCGGACGAGAGCTTTTGCAGCCAGGACTCCTTCTTGTTGATGGCCCAGTCGACGTCGATCAATCCGTCGCGGTACAGCTTGTTCATATAAAGCAGCATCTCGCGATACTTGGGATCCGTTACGTCAAATTGAAGCTTCCCGTCCTGCTCGTAATACGATTTCAGGCCGAACATGCCCTTGAACGTACCGAGCGTGGCGCCCATATTCGAGCCGTCCATCGTCAGCGGCACCGACGGCTTGCCGTTCACGTTCGGATACTTCGCCTTGAAGCTTCGCAGCAGCGCTTCGAATTCGTCGGCCGTAAACGGCTTGCCGCCCTCCGCCTTGTCCGGCGCGAGCTCCTTGAGCAGGTCCATGCGGATGTTGAAGCCGCCGTTCGGCTCGTCTTTTTCGAATCCGTACCAGTTGGACAAATAATAATTTTTGCCGTCTTTGAAACGGGTTTTGTTGAGCATGTCGCCGTACATGCTCTTGACGTCCGGGCCGTACTTCTCGATCAGGTCGTCCAGCGGGACAAGCGCGCCGGCAGCGATGTATTTGTTCACGATGTCGCCGCCGCGGTCCATCAGCACGATGTCCGGCAGATCGCTGCTCGCCAGCATCAGGTTCAGCTTCTCCGCCGGGTTGCCCGTCGGCTGCTGGATCTCGACGGTAACGCCGGTCCGCTTGGTAATCTCCTGCGCCACGGCATTGTTAAAGGCGTCGCCCGTATTTTTGTCAAAAAAGGTGAGCGTGATCGGCTTCTCGTCCGCGCCGGCGGACGGGCTCGCGGAAGCGCCGGCCGACGCCGGAGCGCTCCCGCTGGCGGACGGACTCGCGGACGTATCGCCGTTGTTATTATTATTGCCGCAGGCGCCCAGCATAGAGGCGAGAAGCGTGAAGCCGGCAGCGTATACGACCGATTTTTTCAGGCTGGTCATGGTATTTCCCCCCGAATGATAGTTGGATGATCAAGCATAACACCGATAGAATCGAATGGCACACCGGCCTTCTCCTCGAAGCTCCTCACCTCCTCTCAAGGCCGGATGGCCTGTCAGCTTTTGACCGCGCCGAGCGTCATGCCTTTGACGAAATAACGCTGGAGGAACGGATAGACCAGAACGATCGGCAGCGTGGCGACCATCGTCGCCGCCATGCGGATCGTCTCCGAGGAGACCGCCATCCGTTTCGCGGAATCCGCGAGCTGTCCGGACGAAGAGGTGAATTCCTGCGTCTGGTATTGGTTCAATATTTTGACCAGCACCGCCTGCAGCGTCTTCAGATCGGACTTATAGGTGAACACGTACGAGTCGAACCAGGCATTCCACTGATTGATGGCTGAAAAAAGGCCGATCGTCACGAGCACCGGAACGCAGATCGGCAGCACGACGCGGGCGTAGATCTGGAAATCGTTCGCGCCGTCGATCCTGGCCGACTCCTCCACCTCGGCGGGCAGCTCCTGCATGAACGATCGGACGATGATGACGAAGAAGACGTTCATCAGGTTCGGGAAGATGTAGACGGCGAACGTGTCGATCAGATGGACGCTTTTCAAAATCATGTAGTACGGAATCAGGCCGCCGCCGAAGTACATCGTAAAGATGAAAAACAGCGAGATCAGCTTGTTGCCGACCAGGTCCTTTTTACTCAGCGCGTAGGCCAGCAGGCTGATGACGAGCACGGTCAACGGCGCGCCGATCACGGTGCGCATCAGGGTCACCTTAATGCCGCCCAGAATCTCCTGATCCTTCAGAATCTCCTGATAGCTCTGCAGGCTGAACGATCTGGGCCACAAGTAGAGCCCGCCTCTGACCGCGTCGTCCGCGCTGTTCAGCGACAATACGAGAATGTTCCAGAACGGGTAGAACGTCACGAGGAAGACAAGGATGAGAAACGCGTATACGAAAGCCATGAACAAACGGTCTTCCGATCTTTTGACGAGCGACACGGCGCGCGCCTCCTTTCCGGTGCGGATCAATAGAGCGACTGCTGGTTCACCTTGCGCGACCAGGCGTTGACGGCGACGACGAGGATAAACGCGATGACGGATTTGAACAATCCGACCGCGGCGCCGTAAGAGAACATCCCATTCTGCAGGCCGTACCGGTACGTGTAAGTATCGATGACGTCCGAATACTCGAGCACGGTCGTGTTCTGCAGCAGGTACTGCTGATCGAAGCCCGCGTTCAGCACGTTGCCGACGGCGAGGATCGACAGGATGACGATGGTCGGCTTGAGCGACGGTAGCGTGACGTTCCACATCTGACGCCAGCGGCTCGCGCCGTCGACGCGCGCCGCCTCGTACAGCTCCGGATTGATGCCGGCGATCGCCGCCAGATAGATGATGGCGTTGAAGCCCATGTCCTTCCACGTATTGGAGAGGGCGATGATGCCCCAGAAGGCATGGCCGTTTTGCAGGAACTGAACCGGCTTGTCGACGAGGTGGAGCGCCATCAGCAGCTCGTTGATCGCGCCTTGGGAAGACAGCAGCGTCACGATGATATTGGCCGCGATGACCCAGGAGATGAAGTGCGGCAGGTAGCTGACCGTCTGCACGAAGCTCTTGAACAGGCCGCCGCCCACCTCGTTGATGAGGAGCGCGAGCAGGATCGGCGCCGGAAATCCGATGAGCAGCGACAGCAGGCTCTGGGCGAGCGTGTTGCGCATGATCTTGTAAAAATCGCCGTTTTCGAAAAAGTAGCGGAACCACTGCGTGCCGACGAACTCGCTGTGAAAAAACGAGCCGAAAAACGAGCCGCCGCCCGGCGAATAGTTGGTGAAGGCCATATATAGCCCGAACATCGGCCCGTACGCGAAGACGAGCGTGCACAGGAAGGCCGGCAAAATCATCAGGTATAAAATCTTTTGCTGCTTCATTTTTTTCCATTTGCCCGTCTTGCGGTTTGTTGCCATCGCCGGCGACGGCGGTTTTTCCAAGTAGGCTTCCATAAGTCCCTCCCTCTGGCGATGCGGCACGACCTTGCTTGATTCATGCGGGGATTCATGCATTCGCTCCGTTGATAGGTTCATTATAGATTCGGTCGGGAAGCGGTTTCTATAACTCGTTCCTCGGAAACGCAACGCTAAATAACACAGTTTTGGGGGCTTCGGATCGTTGTTTTGGAGTATGACGACGTCGCTAAAAGCCAAAGTTAGCGGCGGTGATGGCACTGGAGCACTGGAGCGATTGCGGACATACGATCCTCTATTTCTCTAAATTCGCACATTTTCCCGTCTCCGAGGACTCAGCATCCGCTATTCGTCGCTTCCAGCACGCCGACGCCGCTCTTTTTCAAAAATAAAGGCTCCTCGGTCCGAAACATCTGCCTCAGGCGCGTCATTCTGAAAAATAGCGGCCTCTGAGTCCATTTACTGCTCCAGAAACGACGCTGAAGATGGAGTTAGCGGCGGTGGTGTGTCACTGGGGACGGGGGCGCGGACAGCAGGGTTGCGGATAGCGGGGGCGCGGACAGCGGGGGCGTGGACAGCGGGGGCGCGGACAGCGGGGGCGCGGACAGCGGGGGCGCGGACAGCGGGGGCGCGGACAGCGGGGGCGCGGACAGCGGGGGCGCGGACAGCGGGGGCGCGGACAGCGGGGGCGCGGACGGAGGTGTTGCGAAATTCGGGCAAATAGCCAAAAAGAGGCTCAAAATAGAGCCTCCCTTTGAAACCGTTACTAACCAAAACGCAGATTCGCGTCGGTTCGTCCGCGCCTATGGACGAATCAAAGCATACAGCAGCTGCGCGGCCTCCGCGCGCGTGGCTGGCGCCTGCGGCGCGAAGCGGCCGCCGTCTTTGCCTTGCAGCAGGCCGAGTTCCGCCGCTTCGTTCACGGCCTCTGCCGCCCAGGGCGAGATGTCGCTTGCGTCCGCAAACGTCCGGACCGGGTCAACGTGGGGCGTATCTGCAGGCGTGCCGAACGAAGCGCCGACCGCCCCTTCCCGCGCCGACCGCCAAGCATACGCGCGCATGAGCATGACGGCGATCTCCTCCCGCGAGATCGGCGCGCTCGGAGCGAACGCGGCTGCGTCTCTTCCCGTCGCAAGCCCCTGCTTCGCGGCTGCGAACACGTAGCCCGCGTACCAGGACGCCGGGTCGACGTCCGCGAACCCGTCTTGTGCCGCCTGCTGCGGCGCGAGGCCCAATCCGCGGACCAGCAGCGCCGCGAATTCGGCGCGCGTGACCGACGCGCCGGGGTTAAAGACATCGTTGCCCTTACCTTCAACGTACAGCTTGGCCGCCATCTCCCGGATGACGCCAGCCGCCCAGTGATCGGCCGGCACGTCGCCGAACGTGCGATCCAGCGTCAGCACGGCATAAACGCCGGGACCCGTGATCCCTGCCGTTACGCTGCCGCTTGCGAGCTTGCCTGGAACGTAGGCCGGCTTGCCCGTCTCGTTCAAGCGATAGATGCCTCCCCTTGCAAAGTCGAAGCCCTCATCCGTCCGCAGCGTCAGTACGATCGGCGTGCCGAATTCGGACATCGTCTCGGCCGTTCCGCCAGCCGGCTTGACGGTCAGCTTGATCACGTAGATTCCGCCCTTCAAGGCAGCCTGCGCATTCGCAGCTGCGCCAGTCTGATCCGCCAAACCGGCAGCCTGCGTGCGCTCGACCGGCGCCAGGCCGAGGGCGATCTCGCCGCCGTCCCGCTGCGCGGCCGGCAGACGATCGAGCAGCCGCTTCAGAACATCCGCCGGCAGCTCCAGCGAGAGCGCGCCCGCACGGACGGTCAGTCCCCGTTCGGCGAGCGAGGCGGCAAGCTTGCCGGACATGACAAGCTCCCGCGCATCGTTTTTCAGCTCGACGGACGGGGCGCCTTGCGTCCCGCTCTGCAGGAGCATCTCTTCGGTCAGCACGACCTTGCCGTCCTTCGCCGCCCCGGACGCTCCTGTATCGCTCGCCCCATTGCCAGGCTGATTGCCCGGCTGGCCGACCGGGCCGGCCGGCGCCGTTAACCGCAGCAGCTTGGACCCGGCCGGCGCCAGCGTCAACTGCAGCGAGCCGGTCGCCTCGGACGCTTCGCCCGTCCACAGATCCTTCGCCGCGTACGTCAGCGAGGCGTCAAGGCCGGCGCGTCCGAGATCGATCGTTTTGTCCGCCGCGGCGCTCGCGCTGTAGTTGAACACGGCCAGATAATAATCCGCGCCGTCCTTCAAGACAAAAGCATCGGCAGCGTTCGCGCCCGTGTTGCCCTCGAGCGGCCGGAACGACTTCCCTTTCAGCGCCAGATCGATAACTTCACGGTTGCCGTACAGCGCCTCCATATAGGATTTGGCCTTCGGGTCGTTCACGTCGTCCGAGTCAAGCAGCACGGTGCCCGAGATCACGCCCGAATTGACGCGGCTCCGGGCCTCCTCCAGGCTGTCCGCGCGCGACAGCGCCAGATGGTCGGGATCCGTGTAACCGTAGATCGTGCCGTTTTGCCAGAAGCCGTACGTGAGCGAGTTCAGCTCGTACTCGGTCTCGTTGATTTTCCCGTACGTGTCGCAGGAGATGCGTCTGGCGTGCGCGAACTGGCTCGGGAAGATCGGCGCGATCGATTCGCTGATGAACATTTTGCCGTCCAGCACATGGTTCACGTAAGCCATGCCCTGGTTGTAAGCCTGTATTCCGGTCGTGACGGCGGGGTCGTAATGCTTCCCTTCTAGCGAACCGTGCGTAAGAAAATCGAGTTTGATGTACGTAAAGCCAAGCGTCTTGAACTTGTTTAAATAGTAGTTCATGCGCAGCTTGGCGCCCGGGTGCGTCACGTCGAGCGGGTATGCGCCGTCGAGCGTAGGCAACGGCTGTCCCGAGGCGTCCTTCAGCACGATATCGCCGTAAGTGTATGCCCCGTCCGTGCCTTCGACAGGCTGGCTCATGTTGTTGCCCCAGTAGACGAATGGCGCCCAATAGATACCCGCGTGCTGGCCGTTAGATTTAATCTTCGCGACCGCTTGCGCGAGCTGGTCGTCGTTCAGATTATCCCAATAGGAGTCCATGTTGATATAGACGTTGCCGTCGTTATTAAATGCGGTCAGCGTGTTTTTAAAATAATCCGAGACGTCCAGCACGTTCTGGAGGGACAGCGAGCTGCCGTAGGCGCCCCAGCTGTTCCAGCCGACTGGCACGCCGTCCGGCAGGTTCGGTCCGAGCGCGAGCTTCGGCGCGACGACCGCGTTCGCTTCGCCGTATGCGGTCAGTCCGTCGCGGTAGTCCGCGTAGGCGCCCACCATGACGGTCGGCGAAGAGAGCTCGCTGCCCGCGATGCTGCCGTGCGGCTGCGAGTCGCGGGTCGCCGGCGTGGCCGCGCCGCCGTATACCGTCAGCGCGTTTAACCGATCGGACGCTCCCGTCCAATCGATGCCCGTCTTCCAGACGTCGTGCGTCACGGAGCCGAGCACGAGCCCGGCGCGCGTCGAAGCGTTATAGATCGCCGTCGCCTCGTAGCTCGTGTCGGACCGGTTCATCGGCTGCGACTTGTAGCGAACCCAGGCGTCGTTGTCGAACGGCACGGTCAGCACGCGGTTGTCCGCGCTGACTCCGATATCGACGCCGCTTTTGCGCTTCAGGGCGATCGGCGCCATGTAGTTCGAGGTCAGCGCCGTATCGCCCGCCGCGTCCAGGCGGACCAAAAAATAAGCGCAGTTTTCGTAGATTTTATAAATTTGCGTAAGCGCCGGTTTACCCGGCGACGTATGCACGAAGGCGATCTCGACGCCCTTGCCGAACCCGTCCTCGATCGGCGCCGGCGCGCCCGCGATCTCGTGATGCGCGTATGCCTTCGTCTCCAGCAGCTCGCCGCCAAGCTTTAGGGCGCCGTACGCGCCCGACATCCGCTGCCCGAGCTTCCAGTCGTAGCCCGCATAGCCGGTCTTGTCGTTCAGGCCGACGTCGTAAGCGCCGGTCGAAACCATCAGCCCGTACGTATACTTCGTCACGGAGATCGCGCCATAATCGGTCGTCGCGCCCGCATCGCCGAGCGTGCCGAGCTCCTCGTCCGGCGTGTCCGTCTCCGACGCCTTGGCGGGCTCGACGACGATCCGATCGATGTCCGGCGCGTACCCGTCGCCGTCAGAGACGGCGATCGTGTTGTCGCCGGCCTGAAGAGGCAGCGTCACGTCCACGGCGCCGACGGTATCCCAGTCCGGCGTTTTCGGCGGCTCAATATACTGGTCGGCGCCGGCGTTCGCGCGGATATAGAAGCCGCGCGGATCGCCCGAGATGTAGGAGACACGCACCTTGTAATCGCCGGTCATCGGCGCTGCGATTCCGGTGAAGACGACCATGCTGCCTTGATACAATCCGCCCACTTTTTTGCCGCCCGAGGCGGCCGGGCTGTCCGAGACGCTCGCGTTGCCGCTCAGCGTGTTGGCCTCGTCCTCCGCTTCATAGCCGACCGTAAAGGGAATGACCTCGATCCGGTCGATATCGGGCGAATACCAGTCGTGATCGGAGAAAACCAGCTCGTTGGCGCCCTTGCGCAGCTCCACCGAAGCGTCGTAAGTGCCGACCGTGTTCCAGTCGGCCGTCTTCGGCAGATCCAGCAGGCTGTCCGCGCCGTCGTTGACCTTCAAGTAAACCGGGCGCTGATCGCCGGAAATATAAGAGATCCGGACGAGGTAAACGCCGGTCCCCGGCACTACGACATTTTTAAAAGTCAGCGAGCTGCCTTGATACAGGTCGCCTACTTTTTTGCCGCCCGAGCTCGTCGCGCTGTCGGAGACGGACGCGTGTCCCGTCAGCGCGTTGCCCGGCGCTTCCGCTTCGAAGGTCGTGCCGGTCAGTTCCTTTTGCCAGTCGTCGTCCGGCTCTTCCGTGCCGGGATCCTGATCCTCCGTCCGCTCGCCGACGACGATCCGGTCGATGTCCGGCGCGTACCAGTTGTTGTCGTCGATCAGAACCGCATTGACGCCGGCCTTCAGGGAGAGCTTCAGCTCATAGCTGCCGACGGTTTCCCAATCCGCCGTTTTGGGCGGATCCTCGTACTGCTTGCCGCCGCCGTTCGCGCTGATGTTAAACGACCGCTGATCGCCGGAAATGTAGTACACGGTGATCTTGTACGTGCCGTCCGCATCGACTTCGACGCCATTAAACCGGACGGAGCTGCCCTGGTACAAGCCGCCTACCTTCTTGCCGCCGGAGGCCGCTTCGCTGTCGCCGACCGCCGCGTTGCCGGCCAGCGTATTCGCCGCCGACTCGGCCTCGTAAACGTTCGCCGCGTCGGCGAACGCGCGAGGCGCGAGCCCTCCGCTGCCGCCCGCCGCCAGACAAACCAGCAGAAGCAGCAGCCATCCTTTTTTCCACAAGCGTTTCAACATCATCTTCCCCCTCCGTCGTTCCTTCATGACAAGCGTCAACGCGATCCGCGTTTCATTCATTATAGGAACGCCGCCAAGCCCGATTCCATAACCCGATTTACGGAAACGCAACGGTAATTAACGCATTTGCGTCCCTGGGCATTGTTGAATCGGAGCATTCCTTTTAAAATAAAACCTGCATCGGGAGTCTGAATGCGGAGGCGCCGGACATGTATCGAATATTGCTGGTGGACGACGAAAAGCTGGAGTTGGAAGCGATTGCAAATTACGTCCGCTGGGCGGACATGGGCATCGCCGTGGCGGATACGGCCAAGAACGGCCGGGAGGCGCTCCAAAAAATGAGCGTGTGCAAACCCGACATCATCCTGACGGACGTACGCATGCCTGTCATGGACGGACTGGAGTTCGCGCGCAAGGCCAAGCAGCTGGACAAGCACGTCAAGATCGTGTTCCTGAGCGGACACGACGAATTTCAATATATTAAAGCCGCGCTAGCCGTCGAGGCGGTCGGCTATCTGCTGAAGCCGGTCGATCACGAAGAACTGGCCGCGGTCATGCAGCGGGTCATCCGCAAATGCGAGGAAGACAACCAGCTGCTCGGCTCCGCCGAAGGGCTGAAGGAAAAGCTCGTCCGCTCGTTAGCGTTCGAGTCGGATCCGGACAGCCGCAGGGAATGGATTCAAAAAATCGAGAGACTGCCCCGTCCGCTGCCGCTGTCTGGACGCTATGCGATCGCCTATGCGAGCATTCACGCCAAGACGCCCGGCACGCGGCCGGCCGAGCTATTCGCGGACATTCAGCGTGAACTGGCGCGGCAGGGCGAGCGTCATTACGCCTGGTATTTGGACGAAGAGCGGTTTTGCGCAATTTATTATCCGGAGCCGACCGCCTTGCCGGGCGAGAGGAACGAGGCAGCCGCGTTCTGGCTGGCGCTTAGCGACGCGTTCAAGGCTCGCGGCACTGCGGCGCTCTCCGTTGGTCTTTCAGGGGAGGGACGCCATCTGATCGAGCTGCACGACCGCTTCGAGGAAGCGAAGCTGGCCCATTCGTCCCGCTTCTATGACGGCGGCCGCGCCGTCTATGCCTACGGTCCGTTCGAATCCCCCAGGATGCCGACGGTCGATCCGGCGGCCGCCGCTGCCGGCATCGGCGCGGCGATCTCCCATGCGAGGCTGGACGACATCGACCGGCTCGTCGCCGGCTTCCTGGCGCCTTACGCGGCGAACCGGACGCCGCGGGAGATGATCGTTTCCGATACCGCGCACCTGCTGTCCGAGCTCGAACGGCATTATGCGCCGCTGCTTGAAGCCACCGAAGGCGCGCGCGAACGGCAGGAAGCGAATTGGAAGACGATGCTGGAGCCGGATTCGCTGGCAGAGCTGCGCGCGCAGCTCTGCGACTGGTGCCGGGCGCTCGCCGGCATGATCGAAGCGCGCGAGCAGGACAAGCACATGCCCATCGTGCAGCGCGTCATGGAATCGATCGACGTCCGGTACAGCCAGTCGTTGACCGTCGAGCAGCTGGCTGCGGAGGTTTACCTTTCGCCCAACTACATCCGTACGCTATTCAAGGAAAAATCCGGGGAGACGATTCTGGAGTATTTGACAAAAGTAAGAATCAAGCGCGCGGCCGAGCTGCTGAAGGACAGATCGCTGAGAGTGCACGAGATCTCCAAGGCGGTCGGCTACGAGAACGTTTCTTATTTCTGCGCGTTGTTCCAGAAGCACCGGGGCGTCACGCCTAACGATTATCGCAAAAAGCTGCTATAAGAAAGGAGCCTCATGCGCAGATTCCTGAGCCGTAACCTGACTTCCCCGTTTCTGAATCTGAGCATGCGGGGCAAGCTGTTCTCGCTGTTCCTGCTCGTCGCCTTCATTCCGCTGCTGTCGTTCGTCTTTTATTCCTACCATACGGTCAAAAGCCAGCTGATCCAACAGACGTTCGCGAGCGCCGCGCTCATGACGTCCCAGATCAACAGCAATCTGCAGAACAAGCTGGACAACTACAATAAAATATCCGCGTCCCTCTATCTGGACGAGACGCTGCAGGATTATCTGGTCAAATCGTATCGGGACAACGCCGACTTCCTCGACGCCTACCGCTATATCGACAATGTCATGAACAATGTGCTCACGACCAATCCGGAAGTATTCGGCATCGCGATTTACACGACCAACACCACCATGCACATCGACGATACGTTCATCAAGCCGCTGACAGACGTCATCGAGCAGAAGCCCTGGTTCCATAAGGTGCAGAACACGTACGGGAACGTCATTTTTACCATTACGCCCGCGCAGCCGGCCGATCCGCCGCGCAAGGCGACGCCGCCGATGTTCACGCTCGTCCGCTATTTGAATTACAACAGCCTGAACTTTCCGTACGGCATCCTGGCGATCGACATTCAGGAATCCGAGCTCTACGCGCTGATCGACAAGGAGGACAAGGATAAGGACATCTATATCGTCGACGAGCAGGGAACGATCGTATCCGGCAAAGACAAAACCCGTCTGAACGCCAATATCGGGGAATGGCTCGCGCTGCCGCAGCAGACGGGCGGCTCCGGCAAGTTCGAGACCGAGTACGAAGGGGAAAAAGTGTTGGTCGTCTACAATGCGATCCGCAGCGGGTGGAAAACGGTCTCCATCATTCCATACAGCGGGTTCATGAAAGCGGCGAACGAGTCGACGCACCGCCTGCTCGTCATCGCATCCGTCTGCCTGCTGCTCTGCATGGTGCTGATCTACGCGGTCGCCCGGCTCTCGACCAAGCGCATCGAAACGCTGCTCAAAAATATCCGGCGCCTGGAGCGGGAGGACTTTGACCTTGTCTCGATGAAAATGGGGCACGACGAGATCGGTCAGATGTCGTTCGCGCTGAACAAGATGGCCGCCCGCTTCAAAAACCTGATTAACGAGGTGTACAAAAAAGAAATTTCCAAGCAGGAAGCGGAGCTCGGCATGCTCCAGGCGCAGATCAATCCCCATTTCTTGTACAACACGCTGGCTTCCATCTCGGCGCTCGCCATGAAAAACGACGACCGCCGCACGCAGGACATGGTCTCCCATTTGGCCAAGTTCTACCGTATTTCCTTGAACAAAGGAAAGAGCATCATCTCGCTGAACGAGGAGCTTAAACTGACGCACAATTATATCGCGATCCAGCAGATCCGCTATCAGGATCTGATCCATATCCATTACCGGATCGAGGACGACGTCCGCAGCTACCCGACCGTGAAGCTGACGCTGCAGCCCTTTATCGAGAACAGCATCCGCCACGGACTGTGGGACGACGATTACGGCATCGGCATCGTCATTAAGGCCTATCGGAAAGACGGAGACATCTACCTCGAGGTCATCGACGACGGCATGGGCATGCCGCGCAGTCGGTCAGCTCGTGACCGCTCCAGCAGCCGCCGGTCCACAGCGGCAAACTGAGCACCGCCGCGCAGCGCAGCAGCCGCTTCATCGCTTGCCATCCTTGCCGGGAGCGCCAGCGTGCAATCTCCGGTTGCGCGGCGAGCGCATGAGCGCCTTGAGCGGCGCGCGGACGATCACGTCCCTCAGATCCCGAAGCTTCAGCGGCGCGAAGGAAGACAAGTAAGGTTGTCTCAAGGTTTGCAGGCAGCAGAGATGCAGCAGGATCAGGATAAATCCGAGCATGAGCCCGTAGCCGCCCATGAAGCTGGCGGCGAGAATAAGCGGAAATCGCAGCAGACGGATCGCGATCGCCATCTCGTAATGCGGAATCGCGAACGAAGCGATGCCGGTCAGCGCGACGACGATGACCATGATCGGCGAGGCGATCTTGGCCATGATCGCCGCCTGTCCGATGACCAGCGCCCCGACGATGCTGACCGCGGAGCCGACGGGTCTCGGCAGCCGGATACCGGCTTCGCGGAGCAGCTCGAACGACGTTTCCATAATAAGCGCCTCGACGATCGCGGGGAACGGAATTCCTTCGCGCGCATCCAAAATGGCAAGCAGCAAAATGTTGGGGATCAGCTCCGGATGAAAGGTGGACATGGCGACATAAGCGCTCGGCAGCGTGAGCGCGATCGCAAAAGCCAGCAGTCGGAGCAGCCTTATCGTGGACGCATACACCGTGCGTACATAGTAATCCTCGCTCGTAGTAAAGAAGTCGACGAAAAACGCCGGACAGATGAGGATCATCGGCGAATTGTCGGTCAGCACGAGAATTTTCCCGTCCAGGAGCGAGGCCGCAGCCGTATCGGTGCGTTCCGTATAACGATGCTGGGGAAAAGGCGACCATTGCGAATCCTGAATCGCATCCTCGACGAACGACGTATCCAGTACCTCGTACGGCGCAATCCTGCCGATTCGCTCGCGAAATTCGGCCAGCATTCCCGCATCGACCGTATCGTCCACATAAGCAAACGCGATATTCGTACGCAATACCTTGCCCGCCGTGAGATACTCGATTTTCAGCCGGGAAGTGCCTACCCGTTGGCGCAGCATGCCCAGATTGACGGCCAGCGTCTCCACCGTGCCCTCGCGCGGCCCTTGAACCGAAGGCTCGCTGACCGGCTCCGTCACCTGCCGCTTGGTCAGGCCGGCGCTCTTGAAGCCGGCTGCGTGCGTCCAGCCTTCGGCGACCAAAAATAAATATCCCTGCCAAACCTTGTCCTCGATTTCTTTCCAGTCTTCGAACAGCTCGGCCTGATGACGCGCCCCCGCTTCCCGCAGCCGGGACTCGCAATCCGGCGCCGCCGCAGGACCGCCGGAGAGCTCCCTCAGCAGCGGCTCGGCGAGCAGCGTCCGGATCCGCCTGCTCTCCTGCTCGTCCATGAGCGAGGCGCAGTAGACGATAAGCGCGACCGCGTCTTCTGACTGTCCATCGCCCAGCGGAATGATATTCACGTCCTGGCAGCGGTCAAACAACGCGCAGGCCTTTTCCCGGTTCACGCGAAGCTCCCTCGCCACCGCCGTTTCGGATCCCATTCTCGCCATCGTGCCGCGCCTCCTTTCCCTTTTTCCCGCTAAGCCCGGTTCCGGTCCCCACGAATCGCAGTCATCCCGGCATGAAGCGCGAGAAATGCGCCGCCCACTGTCAGTACCGCGAACGGCCAAACGACGTAAACCTGCGAGAAAAAGTCCGCAGGACTGTCGAAGAGCGTAAGGGAAAGGAACAGGCACATCAGCGCCAACGGATAGACGGACGCCCGATCGTCCTTGAACGGCAGCCAGCGTGCGACGATCAGATTCGTCATATACAGGTAGACCGTGGCTTTCATGTACGATCCCAGGATTAGCGCGATGCCGACGATCGATTCCGTCCGCTCCATCATGTCGCCGATATGGATCTCGCTGGCGAGCTTGAACAGCGAATAAATAAACACGTCCGACGCGGGACCGAAAGCCATCCCGGAGCACAGAACGGCCATGACCAGCATGACGGAGGCAAGCGCATAAGCCTTGTACAGCTTGCCCCTCCAAGGCGCCGCGCCCGGCGCGGTAGGCACGAGATGCATCAGCAGCGCGTACAGGAAAATCTCGCCGAACGGGAAGCCGGCCGTCAATAAAAACCCGTGGAATAAAGGCCTGACCATCTCGTGCGGCCATATCGGCAGCAGCATGCCGGATTGATAGAGCGGGATCGCCAGGATGAGGACGGCCGAGATGAACGCGACCATTACGGTCAGCAGCAGCACGAACATGCGGGCGGTTACTTTTATGCCTGCGCGTACCGTCCACGCGGCCGCGAACAGACTCGTGGCGTTAAAAATATACGCCGGCGTCTCCTTCATCATCACGCCGCTGAAAAAGTCGCCGATGCCCGATACGATCGCGGATACTGCGAACAGAAGCATCAGCAGCACGGCAAGAAACAACAAGCCGGATATCGGCTTGCCGAAAAGCTCGGCGCTGTACTCCAATATGCTGCGCCCCCGGTGAGCGCGGTTCAGATACAGCACGACGGCGAGCAGCAATGCGCCGAAGCCGGCGGCGAGCAAGGCCGACATCCATGCGTATTGCCCTGCATAATGAGCCAAAGGATGCGGAATAAAAACGATTGAGGAGCCCAGCGTCGTGGCGACGATCAGCACGGACATTTGGCCTGCGGTGATGTGTTCCCGGCTCTTCGTCATCCGTTCCCGCCGCTCGACAGATACCGGTCGATGGCCGTCGCCGGCGCCTTCAGCAGGCCGCACATCAGTTCCGGGAGACTCGGCCAGCCCGCCTGACTGACATAGTTCACGCCCTGGTACAGGACGGGCAACAAGAGCAGCGCATACGCCGCCAGCTCCTTGCCGCGCATTTTCGTGATCGAGGCGCTTTGCGCGACGGCGAGCGCCGCGAATAACGCGGCGCTGAATCCGAGCCGTTCCATCATCCTACGGTCACCTCCCCGGTTACCGTTCGTTGGTTTTCTTTCCTAATGTTTGAACGCCAAGGCGTTTTTATTCGCTCAGACGACAAAAACCCTCAAGCGAGGGCCGAGAAGAGGCACTTGCTTGAGGGCTTAGATCGCGCGAGGATGAATTCGAAGAAGGATTAAACTTGGCGCAGGCGCCATACGGCGCTCTGGAAATCGCCGTGCAGCTGCGGTACGGGCAGGCCGGCATACATGAGCTGATCGCCGCCGAACCGCTCGCCGGTGCCGACGATCTCGTAGTCGGCGTTCGGGTCGAGTCCGGCCAGCCGCAGCCAATCGATCGGTTCGTTCGGCTGGGCGAGCACGCGGAAAAACGCGACGAATGCTTCCGACTTGTCGGCGGAGACGACGCTCCATGCCGTGTCGTTGCCTTCGAACGGGCTCTTCAGGCGGTACAGATCGCCGAATTGCACGAGCTCGCGCAGTTCCTTGTAGGTCGAGACCTGCGCTTTCACTTCTTCTTTTTCCTCCGGCGTGAACTTGGTCAAATCCAGCTCATAGCCGAAGTTGCCGGACATGGCGACGTCTCCGCGCATCTTGAGCGAAGTGACCCGGTGCACCTGATGGTTCGGCACGGCCGAAACGTGCGCGCCCATCGAGCTGATCGGATACACGAGGCTCGTCCCGTACTGGATCTTGAGCCGGCATACGGCATCCGAGTTGTCGCTCGTCCACGTTTGCGGCATGTAATGGAGCATGCCCGGATCGAATCGGCCGCCGCCGCCGGAGCAGCTCTCGAACAAAATGTGCGGGAACCTCGACGTGATCGTCTCGAGCACGCGGTACAGACCGAGCATGTAACGATGCGCCGTCTCGCGCTGACGCTCGGGCGGCAGCAGGGCGGAGCCGATCTCCGACATGTTGCGGTTCATGTCCCATTTGACGTAGGCGATCGGCGCCGACGCCAGCACGCCGCCCACCGTATCGATGATGTAGTCGCACACGTCATCGCGCGACAGATCCAGGATCAGCTGCCGCCGTCCCTGCGTCCTTCTGCGTCCTTCGACATGCAGACACCAGTCCGGGTGCGCGCGATACAGGTCGCTGTCCGGCGAGATCATCTCGGGCTCGAACCAGAGGCCGAACTGAAGACCGTGCGCGTTCACCCTTTTCGCCAGATCGTCCAGCCCTTGCGGCAGCTTCTTGAGATCGACCTTCCAATCGCCGAGGGACGTCGTGTCGTCATTGCGGTAGCCGAACCAGCCGTCGTCGAGCACGAAAAGCTCGATGCCGAGCCTTGCGCCCTCCTCCGCGATCGCCGCGATCTTGTCGGCGTTGAAGTCGAAGTAGGTGGCCTCCCAGTTGTTGACGAGCACGGGACGCGTACGGTCGCGGAACTCGCCGCGGCTGAGGCGGCTGCGGTACAGTCTGTGGTACGTGCGGCTCATGCCGCCTAGACCTTCGTTCGAATAGACGAGCACGGCTTCGGGCGTCTGGAACGATTGGCCCGGCTCGAGCAGCCATTCGAAGTCGAACGGGTTGATGCCGATCGATACGCGCGTCGTGCGGAATTGGTCCACTTCGGCGGAGGCGGCGAAGCTGCCGCTGTAGACGAGGCTGAAGCCGTAGGCGTCTCCCTGCTCTTCTCCCGCATTCGGCGACACCAGCGCGACGAACGGATTGTGCTGATGGGAGCTCGAACCGCGGCGGCTCTCGATGCCCTGCTGCCCTTGGACGAGCGCTCTGCGTGAGAGATTGCGCTCGTTCGCCCAGGCGCCGTTCAGGTGCACCAGCTCGTAAGCGTCGTTGTTGAAGTCGACGCTGGCGCTAAGCGCGCGGCGGATGCGGACGGACTTGTCGCTCTCGTTGACGTAGCGGACCGAGCGGGCGATCGCATCCGAATCGCGGAACGTCGTGTAGCTCAGGACTGCAATCAGGCCGGAATACGAATCGTGCAGCGTGAGCTCCAGCGTCGCCGCTTCGTCGTCGGACTCCGCGTAGGTGGCGGGAAGGCCCTCAAGCTTCGGCTTGCCGGCGAAAATGCGGTGATCGCGGTAGACAAGCTCGGCGACCGTCGTGCCGTCGGACAGACCGAACTGATAGGCCGGGCTGCGGAAATCGCCCGAGCCGTAGCCCGGATATTCCTGGAGCAGCGAGTCGAGGGACAGCAACGGCTTGTCCGGATTCGGCGTCGGGCTGAAGCTCGACCGCTCGCGCAGCGTCAGGCCGCCAGGCCACGAGGCGTTTCTAAGCTTGGGTCCCCAATAAACGTGCGCAGGATATAGGCCTTCGACAATAGTAATTATGTAGCTAGTATTCGGTGTTTGCAGATGGAACGTCTGATGCTCCCGGTCGAATAAAATCGCCATGTCGGCCTCCTCAAGTGAATGTCTATCCAGATAGCATACCGGAATCGGAAGTGCGGATACATGGAATAAAGACGTTTTAATATGTTTTTATGTGACTTGCATGCGCCGGGTGGAAAAGATTGTTAGGCTGGCGAACGGACAGCGCTTTTCACGGGCTCCCTCTTCTCCTATAATGGAAGAATCGGATTGAACCCTGGGAGGGAAATCAATATGCCAACGATCGCATTTATCGGACTCGGCACAATGGGTCTGCCTATGGCCGCGAACCTACTTCGCAAGTCCTATCACGTAATCGTTTACAACCGCACGCCGGGCAAGGCCGGACAACTGCTCGAGCTCGGAGCCGAGGAAGCCGCCACGCCCCTGGCGGCGGCTCGCGGCGCCGACGTCGTCGTGACGATGATCAGCAACGACGCAGCGGTGGAAGAAGTATATTACGGAACCGAGGGCGTTTTCGCCGGGCTGAAGCCTAACACCGTCCTCATCGACAGCAGCACGGTATCCCCCGAGCTCGCGCGCCGGCTTGCCCGGGATGCCGCGGACGCGTTTTGCGATTTTCTCGACGTGCCGGTGACGGGCAGCAAGCCTGCCGCCATAGACGGTACGCTTCTGTTCATGGCCGGCGGCGACGCGCAGGTCGTGGAGGCGCAGAAGGAGCTGCTGCTCGCCATGGGACGCGAGGTGCTGTACATGGGACCGAGCGGCAGCGGGGCGGCGGCCAAGCTCGCCCACAATACGATCGTAGGCATTAACGCCGCGGGCCTTGTCGAAGGCATGGCCATCGCGGCCAAAGCGGGCATCGACGCCTCCTCCTTCCTGCGGGTCGTGCAGGGCGGCGGCGCTGCGAGCAAGCAGGCCGATCTCAAGGGCGCCAAGATCATCGAGCACGATTTCAGCGTGCAGTTCTCCTTGGCCCTGATGCTCAAGGACCTTAAACTTTCCTCCGTGCTGACCGACGGTCTCGGCGTGCCGACGCCGATGCTCGAAGCCTCCAAGAGCCTGTTTCAGGCGGGGGCCGCGGCGGGCTATGGCGAAGAAGATCTCGCAGCGCTGGCCAAGCTTTACGAGCAGTGGATCGGCGGGCGGATCGGACGGGACAAGCGCGCGGACGAGGAAGCGTCCGCCGCGGCTTTTGCTGTGGCCGAGGAAGCCGATACGGATTCGGATTCTGATCGCCGCAAGAAGAAGCGCGTCGCGCTGAACATCCCGCTCATGATCTCCATCTATCAATGGGAGCAAGCAGGCTCGTTCGCCGGTCAGAGCGTAGACGCGGTGCTGAGCGACGTTTCCGAGGACGGCTTGCAGGTGGCTGCCTCCATCCCGCTCGAGAAGGACATGTTCGTCGTCATTCACTTCCAGCAGGAGACCAGCCTGCCGCCGATGACCGCCCGCATCATCCGCATCGAGCGCAAGGACGGGCTGTTCCATTACGGATGCCTGCTGTCGGGACTTGCCCTGTACCAGCGGCTTCAGCTCAAGGAATATATCGAATCGCACGGCTGACGCCTCTCGGTTAAGCCTCTCGGTTGAAGCCTCTCGGTTGAACAACCGCCAGGAAAGATCACCGATCTTCCTGACGGTTGTTTTAGGTTTGGCGGACATCCGATACCGGATTCGCGCGAAACGCCTGTCGTTGGCACATCCTAAAGCTCATCCGACAGCCGCGCTTCGATGGGTTGAGCCGGATCGACGACTCATTAGACAGCCGCTCCGATGGGTTGGGCCGGATCGACGACTCATCCCACAGCCGCTCCGATGGGTTGGGCGGATCGACGACTCATCTGACAGCCGCTCCGATGGGTTGGGCCGGGTCGACGACTCATTAGACATCCACTCCGATGGGTTGGGCCGGGTCGACGACTCATCCGGCAGCGCTCCGATGGGTTGGGCCGGGTCGACGACTCATCCGGCAGCGCTCCGGTCGGTTGGGCTTATCGTTGCCAGCACACGTTGCTCCTTCGCCGTAATGCCTGCAAATATACATCTTTTTTCGCTGAAATAGCCCCTTTCGGACAGAAAAGATGCAAGAATACATGTATTTTCCTTCATCCGCTAAATTTCCGGTTTCCCCCTTGGATTTACCTGCATATTTGCAGGTATTTTATCAAGTGTCGCTAATTGATAGAAAATACATGTACGAATGCAGGTTTTTCGCTTTTCCGTACATCCGATCAGCATCGACACTCCGTAAGTGAGTCTACGTGTCCGCGAACCGCCGCCAATTTAGCTCAAAAAAGCCTTCGGCACACGGCGCCGAAGACTTTTTCATGCTTGAAGTTTATTGGAAATTAGGCGTCCAGGTACGAGCAGATGTAGTCCGCGACTTGGGTTACTTTCAGCTTGAACTTCGCGTTCGCGGGAACCGTGAACTCGCCGGTTCCGGAGATCGAGATCCAGTCTTCGCTGCCCGGCAGTTGAACGGTCAGCTCGCCGGCCAAAATCTCCATGACTTCCTTCTGATCCGTGCCGAACTCATATTCGCCTGGCAGCATGATGCCCAGCGTCTTGCGGGTACCGTCCGCGAACTTGACCGTACGGCTCGTTACCTTGCCGTCGAAATAAATGTTAGCTTGCTTTACGACGCTGACTTGATCGAATTGGGACATGGGTATAATGGCCTCCTAAAAGTGGGTTTTGATGATTAGCTGTAGATAACGGTCGAAAGCGATTGATGGCGGTTGAAAACAGGCAATCGCTCGGTGCGTAAGCCCCTCACTCTGCCTATGCGACGCGCTAACGCGCCTTTGCCGTAAAAAGCCGGCGCCCGTTGTCGGGGGCCGGCTCCGCGCCGGAGCGCGCTTCGGGCGGGCGGGCGGACTCGTTCGTCCGGCTGCCACATGCGCTCCGGCCAGCGGTTAGATCAGCTTGCGGAACTGCTCGACGACGTTCTCGACCGTGAAGCCGTATTCCTTGATAACGCGGTCTCCGGGCGCGGATGCGCCGAAGGTGGAAATGCCGAGCACGGCGCCGCCGTCTCCGACGTAGCGCTCCCAGCCGAACGGCGAAGCCATCTCGATTGCCAGTCGCGCCTTGACGCCCTTAGGCAGCACGCTCTCGCGATATTCCGCAGACTGCGCTTCGAACAAATCCCAGCTTGGCAGGCTGACGACGCGAACGTGAATTCCTTGCTCGGCCAGCGCCTTTTGCGAAGCGACGGCGAGCTGGACTTCCGAGCCCGTCGCGATCAGGATGCCTTGCGCTTCGCCGGCCGCTTCGGACAGCACGTAGCCGCCCTTTTTGATGCCTTCGCGAGCCTGCTCGGCCGTGCCTTCGAGAATCGGCAGATTCTGGCGCGTCAGGACGAGCGCGACCGGATTGCCCGTGTTCTCAAGCGCATAGGCCCAAGCCGCTGAAGTCTCGTTGCCGTCCCCAGGACGCAGCACGGTCAGACCCGGAATGACGCGGATCGAAGCAAGCTGCTCGATCGGCTCGTGCGTCGGTCCATCTTCGCCGACGGCGATGGAGTCGTGCGTCAGTACGTATACGACCGGCTGACCCATGATCGACGCCAGGCGCACGGCCGGACGCAGATAATCGGTGAAGACGAAGAACGTGCCGCCGTACACGCGAAGGCCGCCGTGCAGCGAGATGCCGTTCATCGCGGCCGCCATGCCGAACTCGCGGACGCCGAAATAAATATTGCGGCCGCTATAGTCCTTCGCGGTATAGACCGGCAGACCCTTCAGATGCGTCATCGTGGAGCTTTCCAGGTCGGCAGAGCCGCCGACGAGGTTCGGCACGTTCTTGGCAAGACCGTTCAGGGCGTTGCCCGAAGCGACGCGCGTCGAGAGCGGCTTGTCCTCGGTCGTGTACTTCGGCAGATCGGCATCCCAGCCCTGCGGCAGCTTGCGCGCAAGCGCGTCCTCGAACTGCTGAGCCAGCTCGGGATGAGCGGACTTGTACTTGCCGAACAGCGCTTCCCAGGCGGCGTACGCTTGCTCGCCGCGGCTCTTGACTTCGGCAAAGTTAGCGCGCACTTCTTCCGGCACGAAAAATTCAGGATGATCCCACTCGTAGAACGCCTTGGTCAGCTTCGCTTCTTCGGTGCCGAGCGGCGAGCCGTGCGGTCCTGCGTGGCCGCCCTTGCCGCCTTTGTTCGGCGAACCGTAGCCGATCACGGTCTTCACTTCGATCAGCGTCGGCTTGCTCGTTTCGGATTGGGCTTCGGCAATTGCCTTGGCCAGCGCGGCCAGGTCGTTGCCGTCCTCTACGCGCAGCACCTGCCAGCCGTAGCCGTCGAAGCGCTTGGCCACCGACTCGGAGAAGGACAGGGAGAGCTCGCCGTCCAGCGAGATATCGTTCGAATCGTACAGGACGACCAGCTTGCCGAGCTGAAGGTGGCCTGCAAGCGATGCGGATTCGGAGGAGATGCCTTCGGACAGGTCGCCGTCGCCGCAGACCGAATACGTGAAGTGGTTAATCAGCTCGAAGCCGTCGCGGTTGTATGTAGCGGACAATTGCGCTTCCGCCATCGCCATGCCGACAGCCATCGCGATCCCTTGGCCGAGCGGTCCGGTCGTCGCGTCGACGCCGGCCGTGTGGCCGAATTCCGGATGTCCGGGCGTCTTGGAGCCCCATTGGCGGAAGTTCTTGAGCTCTTCGATCGGCAGATCGTAGCCGGAGAGGTGCAGCAGCGAGTAAAGCAGCATCGAACCGTGGCCCGCGGACAGAACGAAGCGGTCGCGGTCGATCCAGCTAGGCTGGGAAGGATTGTGCTTCATCGTCTTGGCGAACAGCTGGTAACCCATCGGCGCCGCGCCCATCGGCATGCCGGGGTGTCCGGACTTCGCTTTTTCGATCGCGTCGATCGCGAGCGTGCGGATCGTCGTAACGGAGAGCTGATCGATCGTATTTGCGTTTGTTGTCATTTGGTAACGACCTCCTCTATCTGCATTACGTAGTTATTATGCGTTAACTCGTTAAATCGCCGCAGTTCGGCCTTGCCTATTGTAACATGGGGGTTGTCCGTTTGCCACAGCACTTGTACGGACAAGTCGAACGTTTTCCTTCATGCGTAAATCCGCATCTCGCAAGATGCGGACTTCGATTTATCGTTTTCCTCGCCCGGCAGCTTTATCCGCATTTGCGTCCGGATGAATGTCTCCGCCGAGTCTGCCCCGGTCCTGCCAAGCCTTTAGATGAAGGCAACCGTTTTGTTCTGGTACACGACCAGGCGGTCCTCGATGTGCCATTTCACCGCTCTGGCCAGCACGATCCGCTCGATGTGACGGCCCATGCGCTTCAGCTCGTCCACGTTGTTGCGGTGGCTGACGCGCTGTACGTCCTGCTCGATGATCGGGCCTGCGTCAAGCTCCGCGGTCACGTAGTGCGCCGTCGCGCCGATCAGCTTGACTCCGCGATCGTAAGCCTGGTGGTACGGCTTGCCGCCGACGAACGCCGGAAGGAAGGAGTGATGGATATTGATGATGCGGTTGGTGAAGTGCTCAATAAACTTCGGCGTAATAATCTGCATGTACCTGGCGAGAATAACCAGGTCGACCTTGCCTGCGGTCAGCTCCAGCTGACGGCGTTCGGCTTCGGCTTTGGTCTCCGGCGTGACCGGAATGTGATGGAACGGTATGCCAAACGATTCGACGAGCCCCCGCATGTCGTCATGGTTGCTGACGACCATGCTGATCTCGGCGTCAAGATCCCCCGCCTGCCATTGCCAGAGCAGCTCGAGCAAGCAGTGATCCTCGCGGGAGACGAAAATGGCGAGGCGTTTGCGCCGCACGGCGCGATAAACGCTCCAGCGCATCTCGAACCGGTCGGCGATCCGAGCGAAATCCTCCTGCAGCGCAGGCAGGTTCTGCTCGAGGCTGCCCAGATCGAAGGCGATCCGCATGAAAAACATGCCGCTGGCCGGATCGGTCGTGTACTGGTCCGACTGCAGAATGTTGGCGCCCTTCTCGTAAAGAAATTGAGAGACGGCGGCGACGATTCCCGGCCGGTCGGGGCAGGAGATCAGCATGCGGGCGCGGTTCGCGTTCTCCTCGCGGCCTTTGCTGTCCTGGTGTTGGTAAACGTTCTGGGTCATGACGGGTTCCTCTGCCTCTCTATCGAATGCTTCGTTTTCTTACTTTGTCTCGTTCGCGGCGCCTTTTATACCTTGGCAAGCCATTCCCGGCCGGCAAGATAGGCCGTCAGGCGCTGATTGACAGCTTCCTCGCTGTAGTCGCCGGACAGCACGCGATGCTCCATCGCGAGATCGTACAGACGCTCGAGCGGCTCGCGCGGATCCGCCTTGCGCGCTTTGGCGTCGGACTTCAAGAGCTCCCAGGTGCTGAGCACGAAGGCGCGGTGATCGATATCCTGCTTGCTGAAGAAGTGATGCAGACGCTCTACGTCCTCGAGGAACTCGCCGCCGAATCGAAGGTCGACGTCGCCGCGCAGCAGCGCGATCTCGGCTTCGTACATCGGGCGTTCCTTGCCGGCGTTTTTGCCGATCCAGGGCGTCTCGAGGATAAAAGGCTTGCCGGCCAGCGAAGGATGGCTGACGACATTGTTGATCGCATCGTAGCCGATCCAGCCGGAGCCGACCGGCGTATGGCGGTCCTTGCCCGCGCCGCGCGGATTTTTGCTGTCGTTCAAGTGGACGACCGCAATGCGGTCCAGGCCGACGAGGCTGTCGAACGACTTCAGGACGCCGTCCAGATCGTCGACGATATCGTAGCCCGCGTCGTGAACGTGGCAAGTATCGAGACAGATCGTGATTCGGCCGTTGTCGCGTACGCGCTCGATGATGGCGGCGAGCTCTTCAAAGCTGCGGCCGATCTCGGTGCCTTTGCCAGCCATCGTCTCGAGGGCGATGTTCACGTTCGTGTGCTTGGTGGCGTCCAGAACCTCGTTAAGTCCTTCCGCTATGCGCGCAATGCCGTATTCCGGATCCTTTTCCGTATAGGCGCCCGGATGAAGCACGATATTGTTCACGCCGATCGCGTCCGTACGGCGAATCTCCTCCTGCAGGAAGTTGACGGCCAGCTCGAACGTATCTTCCTTATAAGAACCGAGGTTCACGATGTATGGCGCGTGGACGACGATCTCGCCGATCCCCGCGGCCGTCATCGCCTCTCTTCCCTCGGGAATGTACAAGCTCTCAATAGGCTTGCGCCTCGTATTCTGCGGCGCTCCCGTATAAATCATGAACGAGCTGGAGCCGTAGGACTTGGCTTCGTCCGTCGCCGTAAGCAATCCCTTGTCCGAAAAAGACACGTGGGAACCGATCTTCAGCATGGCTTTACTCCTCTCCGTATGCGGCGCCCCGTGATGTCCGGGCCCGTCCCTTCAAATCAAAGTCTATTGTAGCGCGAACGTAGAAATAAATCTAGAAGACCGTATCCGCCAAAGACGGTAAACGAGCCCAGCTGCAAGCCGTTTTCCAACGGAAAATCGCAACCTGAAATGAGCGCGGCGGACGTTGCAAGAATAGAATGACGGCTTTTCTCTTTTGCGGGACAGACTGGTAGAAATACGATATAATTTCGGAAGCGAGGTGAATTTAAAAATGAAATCCAGTCCCGATTGGTTTATGTACTTTATCGCATTTTGGGGCGTCGTGCTGGTCGTTTTCATGAGCATCGGCGGCTTTTTCATGTTTCGCAAGTTTTTGAAGGTGCTGCCGAAGGCAGACGGCAAGTCCAAGCTAGACTGGCAGAACCACTGGGTCGAGCTCAGCCGTCCGCTTTGGAACGACGAATCGAAGGCCATGCTGGACAAGCTGGCCTCGCCCGTACCCAACGCTTTCCGCGACATCGCCAAGCATTCGATCGCCGCGCAGATCGGCCAGCTCGCCGTCGAGAGCGGTGAAGGAAAAGTGACGGAGGAGCACTGCATTAAAGGCTATATTTTGGCGACGCCAAAGCGCGATCACGCCTTCTTGATCAGCTTTTTGGACAGCAACGGCATCGATTATTCGCCGTATGCCCATCTGCTCGATTCGGAAAAAAACGAAACCTTTGGCACCTCCCGTCGTCTAACTTAAGGAGCGGCTCGTCCGGACAGGGCGGCCGCACGATGTTTTGGAGGTGGTCTCGGTATGTTCAATCAACTGAATCGGTACGGTAAAAACTCGGCCTGGGCCGTCGCCGTTCTGGCCATGCTGCTCATGGGCACGGCCTGCAGCAACGACAAAGAAGGAAGCGACGCTTCCCCTTCGCCTAGCGTATCCGCTTCTGCGTCCCCCGCATCGTCGCCTGACGCCTCTCCGTCCGCACAACCGGACGCCAGCGCATCCGCGTCGCCTAGCGCGTCGCCCACCGCGGCTCCTACTGACGCGGTCGACGAGAAAGAAACGGCAGGCACGTACAACGGACAAATCGACAATCACTCGATCGAGGTCGAGAGCGCCGACGGCATCCGCGCCTATCAGATCGACGACGAGATCTCGGACAAGCTGTCGAGCTGGGACGACGGCGTGAAGGTCAAATTCAAGTACAAGATCAATGAGATCAAAGGCGACAGCGAGACGATCGAGCAGTATGTCATCACCTCGATCGACAAGCAATAATTCATGACATTCCCATGAGGTGAGCCCATGCGCGCAGTGCTGTGCGGCGGTACCGGATTTATCGGTTCCGCCTTGGCCGAAGCCCTCTCCGCCCGCGGAGACGAAGTATGGATCATAACCCGGAGCAAGCCTGCGGCGCCAGCCGCAGGCTTGCTTTATGCGACCTGGGATATGTGGCTGGCCGATCCCGGCCAGACCGGCCCCGTCGACGCAATCGTCAATCTGAGCGGAGCGACGATCGGACGCAGATGGACGCCCAAGTCCAAAGCGCTCATCCTTTCCTCCCGCATCCAGGCCGCAGGGCGTATCGCGGATGCCGTCGCACGCATGCCGATACGGCCGTCCGTGCTCGTGAACGCCTCCGCCATCTCGCTTTACGGTCATTCGGAGTCGACCGGCGGCCGCTATCCGATGCCCTTCGACGAGAGTGCGCCGCCGCGTCCGGAGGATTTTTTGAGCGAGACGATCGTACAATGGGAGGCCGCAGCCGACCGTATCCCGGTCGATCGTACCGTTAAGCTGCGGATCGGTCTCGCCTTGGGCAAAGGCGGAGGATCGTACTCGCTGCTCAGCCTGCCGACCAGGCTATTCGCCGGAGGCCGGCTCGGTTCGGGACGGCAGGGGATGCCCTGGATCCACATCGACGATATCGTGGGACTCGTCCTGCTCTGCCTGGATACTCCGGCGATCTCCGGGCCAGTCAATGCGGTCGCGCCCGAGTCGGTCGACAACGATGTCTTCGGCCGGACGTTGGCGAAGGTGCTGGGCCGCCCGTACTGGCTTCATGCGCCCGCTTGGGCGATCAGCGCCGCGCTCGGCGAGATGTCCGCGCTGCTGCTCACCGGGCAGTTCGCCATCCCCCGCAAAGCGCAGGCGCACGGTTACGTTTTCCGGCATCCTAAGCTGGAAGGCGCCCTTCGAGACCTGGAAGGCCGAAGTTAACGCACGTTAGATTCGCATAGGCTCGCTCGGCGCATGGAAACGGTAGATCGACCCGGCCACCTGCAGGCAATCCCCCGTTTCGAGCGGATACGCTTCGTACGGCGCCATCGGACTGCCGTTTAGCCAGCTGCCGTTGCGGGACCCCAGGTCCTTGGCCAGCCATCGTCCCTGCTCGCGCAGCATTTCCAGATGCGCTCTGGACATCCCCCCCGATTCATCTACGTGCTGAGCCGCGTCCTTCGAACGTCCGATCACGAGGGATTCGGCTTTCAGCGGTATTTTGCACGGCCGCTCCGCAGACTCCCATTCCAGGTAGCATACCGCGGGAGCTGCCGCCTGCGGCGAGGCCAACAGCTCCGTCGCTTCCCGCTTGGAAGACAGCCATTCCGTCTGCGGACGATCGTGAAGCGTTGGATCAGATGCCTTCCGATTGCTTTTCGAGCCGTCAGAAAAGGATTCGAATCTCGACGACGGCATGAGATCCGGCGTGCGGGCCGCCTTCCCTTCCACTGGCTCGGGCCATGCCGGATAGCCGGCGTACCGTTCCGGCTTCGGTTCGCTTGCTTCGGAACCGCTCTTCATCCCGCGAATGGTCTCCGTTCGTTCTTTCCTTGTCCATCCGTTCCAGAGAAACAGACACAGACCCGCGCATGCTGCGGTCGCAGCAAGTGACGTCGCAAGTCCTCTCGTGCCCGGGGCATTGGCGTATAATGTTTTCCAGGCAATGCCCGCCGCAACGGCTGACAGCGCCACGAGCCATACCCGCCATCTGGCGGCGCTCATGCCGCCGGGCATCCATCCGGCATCGGCATGCGCATCTTCTTCATTCCCTACAAGAACCGAATCTGCACCTCGCTCGGATCGCAATGCATCCGGACGTTGCCAGGAAGATTCGCCAGCCTCTCCCTCTGTCCGCGCGGACGCCTTTTGCGGCGGCAACCTTGCCCGATCCAGCCGTGAAAAAAAGTCTGGCGCTCCTTCGCTTGCCTTCCGTTCCGGTTGAAGCCCCGCGTGCGTCGAAGCTTGCTCCCCTCCCACAAACCGCTTTTCGCTGCCATTGGCAGCCTGAAGCATGCTGTCCGCGCGTTCTTCGGCGCGCTCGCACAAATAGCGGCGGGCGAAAGCACGCAAAGAAGAAGGGATAAAACCTTCGGTAGCCGTCATCTCAAGCAGTTGCTGCAGCACTGCACCGTCCGGGTTATCCGCACGCATGACCCACCTCACGATAAGGCGTTCAAATCCCGCTTCGTCTTCTCCCGATGCGTCGGCCGCAAGCGGCAAATAGGCAAACCGCAGGTCATGCCAACCGTTCCCCACGAAAATGTATTCGTCTCTTAACAGCAGTCGTTTAAAATCCAGCATATGATCGTGGCACTGCTCGGCCGTTTCCGCCAGCTTGCACAATGCGGCTATCGCATCGGTCATCGTCCAGCGTTCGGCCCTAAACGACTGGCTCAGCATTTTGCTGCCGGCCAGCCGGTAACGCAGCCCGATCCGTCCGTCCGTCTCTTCGACGGCCAATGGCAAAAGACCCGGTATCTCGCATGCCTGCAGCATCCCCGTCTGAACTGCGTCCAGATCCTCTCTACGCCAAGGCGCCGAAGCCTGTTCGAGGATCATCCATAGTCCGCGCTGCTGCTCGAATCTCGTTTTCAGCTCGTTCATGACTTACCTCCTTACGTCTTCTTTTGGCTTGTACGCTACGATTCGCAGTTACCCGCCGTAGAAGACAAGCATCGCATAGGCCGGCGCCACGGCCAGCATGAACGGAAACTTAGCTCCCTTGCAGGCATGCGCCGGATGCGATCCCCACGGCCACTTTAATTTAAGCGCCCAGGGACGTACCAACGGCACCCTCGACAAGAGCAATAGCGCTGCGATTCCTCCCGCGAACAGGAGCGAATAAATGATCAGCTGCAGCGCTGCCGAAGCGCCTGCCCATGCGCCGTAGGCGGCGAACCACTTGACGTCTCCGGCGCCGAGACCTCTGGCGGCATGAAGCAGCCAAAGCGGAACCCACCCCGCGACAACCCCGCCGATCGTCCACCAGATGCGACCGGGGCCGTACGCGGCGATTTGAAAGATGAAGCCGCCTGCCGCAAAAGCGGCGCACAGTAAATTGGATATTTGCATTCGCCTGATATCGCTCCAGCAAGCGAACAGCAGCAAAATTGCCGTCGCCGACCATACAACCTTCTCCACGGTCAACCTCCTTTTCAGGCGGATTTGGAATGTACCTCGAAAGTCTGCGCAAGGCTTCCTCCTGCGTAAGAGGCCTCCCATTCCCATTCGCCGGGCGTCGTGTTGCCCGATACGAGCCACGTCCACGAAACGCGGCCGGACGCGTCGGCCGTCGCCGCGCCTAGATGCCTGGCCTGGCTCAGACCGCTTTTGTAAACGACCTTAAGATCGACCGCGGCGCCCGGCTCCGCCCGCAAGACCAAAGTCACCCTGCGTCCGCGTTGAACGGGAGAAGGCTCAAGCGACACGAACGCCAGCAAGCCCGCTTCCCCGCCCGGCTCCGGGGCCGCTGCGGCAAGACGCTCGCCCCCCGTCCATACCCGTTCCCGTACGGATGCCCGAAGGATGAGCGGCCGTCCGGACCACGGAAATGAAAATGGCAATCTATATTCCGCTTCAAGCGTCAGATACGCTTGGGCAACGTCCGCTGCATCCGGCAATTCGACGCGGATCAGCTTCATTCGCGAAGCCGGCAGCATGGAGTTGCCGAGCCTGTCGGCGACGCGAGGCTCCAATGCCTGCTTTGCAAGAAGCGCGTCCGGATGCCAGTCGCCTGCCGCAAACCGCTCGGCCCACTCGGAGAGCGGATCGGGCAAATAAGGAGCAAGCTTGCCGACCGTCTCCTGGGGACCCGCCAGCCGTTCCTTCCAGCCTGCGTAAGCCTCTGCATCCGCGCCGACTGCCTCGCCGGCACTCGCCAGACTCTCGGACAAGGGGTACCATACCGACGCAGTCTGCCTGGCCGTCTGGGACAAGGCGCCCTGCAGCGCCATGGCGGCAATCGAAGCGTGGATCAAATAAATTAAAAACAGAATGCAAATCATGACCGTCGGCATCGTCAGCGCAGCCTCGAGCGTCAAGCTGCCCTCGCTGTCCGCCTGTTTTTTACTGATAAGCGCTATCCGACGAAAAAGCCGTCTCATAACGATTTCCCTTCACCGTCCCCTGCCAGGATACGCTTTTTCCTGCGAGCTTGGCGGCGCCCGGCAAAAACCATAGTCGCACTGAAGCGATGCCTCGCGCGCTTACGTAGGTATAGGCTTCCTGAAGATCGACGTCGAGCGTGTCCTCGATCAAAGCGATCCTGCGGGCCGTCTGCGCGTCGGAGCTCCCGTGCAGCAGCAAAAACAGCCGAATGTAATCCTTATAATAAGTATCGATTTTTGCATATTTGGATAGCGTTATAACGCCCCGGTCCAGCAATTCCTGAACATCCTTCAATGCTTCGGTGATGCCGTAAAACGCGGCTGCTGCAAGCACGACCAGCGGATGCCCGTAAGAGCGGCACTCGATCAACCCTTCCATCGTGCGGATCGCAAGGCGCAGCGCAAACAATTCGCCGTAAGCCGCCGCAATGTTACCCGAAGGATTGCGCAGTCCGTACAACACGTACTCGTTTTCCTGGTCGCTCGGCATCAGCAAGCTCTCGCCGCTCCCGTCCAACATCGCGCGAACTTCGGATGGCTCAGCCATCGAGAAACGCGCATAGGAGTATTCGGCGAAATATACGGTATCGCGCATCCCCGTCACGCCGTCTCCAAGCGCATCCAGCCAACCGTCCGCGGATGCGAACGCCGACTTGCGCCCTTCTTCGGCATCAGAGAGCTGGCGTGGCGGAGCTGCTTCTTCTTGCCCCTCGTTCCAGGTTAAATTGCGGCTGTACAGCCAATCGAGCCTTTCGAACGCCTGCTTCTCCTCAGGCGACGATCGTATGCCAGCCAGCGTGGCGAGAAAGGCGGTGGCGCCCGACCAGGCGGCGCCCGACTTCTTTTCCAGCGACTTGCGTTCCTCTTCGTCCGCCCGTTCGGACTTAAGCGTATCGCGGCGTCCGGCCGTCACGCTGCCCGATGAACCATGCTTGCCGGCGAAGCCTGCCAATTGCGATTGAAGATGGTCGGTCCCGTCGCGCAGCGCGCCGTCCATGCCGGACGAACCTGGCGCCAAGTCCAACGATCCTGCCATCGATGCGGCTGCATCGCGCAAACCGATGCCGGCGCTGCGAACGTCCTCCAGCTCTTCGCCGTATCGATCCCAATAATCATCGGGCAGCACCAGCTCCGATGCGGCTCGCCGAAGTTCTTGCAGCGAACCCGCTTCGCCCCCGTCGAAACCGCCTTCCCCCGTCTCCGCCGGCCATTCCGCGGGCGCGTCGGCAATGCCGCCGGACGCTGTCGCAATTCGGGCCATTTCTTGATTCGCCGCCCGCGCCTCCTCAAGTTCCTTCGTTGCCGCTTCAAGCGATTTCTCGAGCGAGGAAAACGCTTGAAGCGGCTTGTTCCGCAGTTGATCCGCAAGCTTGGCCGCTCCGCGTTCGTAAGCCGCGATTTGCACGGCGTACAAAGGACCCTCCAATGGAGCAGGCGTCGGCGAAGGAGACGGGGTCGCTCCCGGAGAAGGCGAGGCGCCTTTCAGCTTTTCTTCCGCCTCCAGGCGCAGTCTATCCGCTTCCCGCTGCCGCTGTGTCTCGGCTCTGGCTGCGTCTTCGGCCCGTTTTGCCGCGTAATCGCCGTACATCAAAGCCGCGTCCGCAACATCCTGAACGTCGCCGGCGGATCTGCCGCCCGTCATCGGTACCGGCGGTTGCGGAACGATTCCCTTGAAGGCTTCCGTCATTACGTCGCCCGCTTCGGCCTGGCGTTCCAGTGCGCGATCCAAGGCCGCCTCGCGCTTCTCGTAAGCCTGCCGCATGTCCTCGAGCAAATCGGACGTTTTTCTCGCTTCTTTAATCAAAGCGGGCAAGCCCTTGAACCGCGAAGCCAGATCTAGCGTCAGGTCGATCGGCGCCTTATACTTCATCTCCTCCAGCACCTGCCGCTTGAACACGGCATGGGAGCCGAGCGGCCGGCTCTCGATCGCTTCCCCGTCGCGCCACGTCGTATCGAGCAGTCGCAGCGCGTCGTCATCCTCGGGGTCCCCATACCCTTCGAGCACCGCAGACAGCAGCGCTTCAGGCTCGCTGCCTCCGATCGCAAACAAGCCGTAGCGCTCGTACAGCATCGGATCGTATGCCGACAGTACGCCTCTGGCGCCGGCCTTCATCGACAGCTCCGCCTGCTTGCGGAATGCCGCGATACGGCCGAAGTCGATCAGCGTTCCCGTCAGAAAGATCATCGCGGCCATCACCGCGGCCATGTAAATAGACACGGCTCCCGAAGTCTCTCGGCCGAACCGAAACAACCGATGTTTCGACCGCCCTCTCCCGACATTATTGCGATGTCGCATCCGCCTTCCTCCCTAGCAGAGAGCCCGCTTTTCCGAGATACGTCCCCGCGCCGTCGCCTGCGAGTTTCGCCCGGGCCGTGTAGTAACGGACAAGATCGAACGTGCGCACCCACTCCGCCGGATCCGTCACCGGTGCCGACGCTTCGGACGACGCAACCGAAGAGCCGCGCAGCGGCGCAAGCGGGCTCAGCTCGCCCGGATCCGCCGCCGTGACGGCGATCTCCCGGCGCAGACCTCCCCGCTCGTATCGGATGCTGCCTCGCCAATTGCCGGCAAGCGCTGCGGCGGCCGGATACAGCTTGCGCAGCATCAGCCCTTCCCCCGGTTCGGCCGCGCCGGGGAAATTCAAACCGTCCGAAGCCTCGCCCGCCGACCAGCCGAACAATCCATGAAGCAGCGCGTCGTCGGTCAGACGCCAGTACAAGCCGTCATACGCCACCTCGTCGTAAGCGCCCGTTGCGAAGTCGCTTCCGGCATGACTCCAGTTATAGGCCGTCCTTTCGGCGGCCATGCCGGATTTGTAATGGACGATCGCATTTTGAGCAGTAAACAGCGCGTAAAAAACGAGCAAAAACGTGACGATCAGCAATGTCGGCATCAGCATGCTTGCCTCCAGCGAATAGGACCCCGCGGTTTGACGCCAAAAGATGGAGACGCGAGAGCCAGGCAAGCGGCGACGAACCCCGCGCACAACCGCATAAAGTCGGATAAAGCTCGCCATGCCTGTCAACTGAAAAACGAATCCGACTTGTCCTCGACCTTGCCGAACAGCCGATCCAGGAAGTCCAGAATCCAATCCTTGAACAATACGGCGATGGCGATGATCACCGCGGCGATCAGCACGATCTCAAGCGTGCCAAGCCCCTCCTCGTTCCTCCAGAATGCGTTCAGCTTGCCGCGCGCGTACATTCCGAGCCTAAAAGAAAGACGGCGAATACTCATGCAATAACCCCCTATTAAAAATGAAATTATTCAGTCGCCATCAGCAAGATCGAAGGCGTGCCGACCAGAACAAGGATGATGAGAAATATAATGGCGAGCGGAAAGGCGAGCCTGGAGGAGGCGCGTTCGCCGAGCGTCCTGGCTGCGGCTTTGCGCTTCTCCCACAGGATGCGGGAGAGCTCCCGCAATGCGGTTACGAACGTATCGCCGCCGCGGCGCGCGTTCATCAGCAGCGTCGTGGCGAACATCCTCGCCTCGGGCACTGCGCACCGCCGCCCGAACTCCTCCCATGCGAAAACGAAGGACTCCCCACGCTTCACCGCCGTCACCGCGGCCTCAAGCTCCGCATAAAGCGTATCCCCTCTCCTGGCTCCGGCGCCTGTCGGCCGGTCAAGACAACGTTCGAGCGCCCTGAGCACATTTTCGCCCGCGCCCACCATCAGCAGCAGCCGGCTCAGCATCTCCGGCAGCTCCATCACGATCTCATGCCTGCGCTGTTCCAGCTTGCCGTACAGCTCTCTTCGCTTAATCAGCGGCAGTAGCCCCGCCATCACCGCGCCCAGGCCCAGCAACGCGGCCCGGTCCGCCAGCCAGCCGAGCATCGCGCCTGCCAGCAGCGCTCCATAAGCGTGGGCGGCGCACACAGCGGCATGCCGCGAAAGCAGCGCGGATACGTCCCGACCGCCGGACAAGGCGGACAGCGCAGCTTGCTCGCGATGCAGCCTCGGGGCAATCCGCGGCCATAGGCGCGCGCTCCCGATCAGCGCGTGCATCGGATCGAGCAGCAAATGACGGAGCTTGCTCCAGGCGCGCCTTCGGTAAACATGCGCAAGCAGCGTCGCGTAGCCTGCGAGCAGCAGCAAAGCAATTCCTCCCAGCACGAATCGCATCATAGCCGGATATCCATGATGCGCATCATCCACGCGCATACACCCGCCAATGCGGCCAAGCATAAGGTAAGCACGAGCAGTCCACCTCCCCGGTATAATGGCTGCATATAATCTCCGGCGAAAAAACCGAGCAGCCCGACGAAGCCGAACGGCATGCCCATCATCAGCCTGGACTCGAATTTTTTCTGTGCGATCATGACGCCGACCTCCAGCTCGACCTCGAGCTTCTCTGCGATCAAGCCCGAGGTGCGCCGCATAACCTCGACGAGATCGCCGCCCGAGCGCTTGCAGATCCGAAACGCCTCGGCGAAGTTCGCGATCTCCTCGATGCCGCTGCGAACGGCAAGGTCGCTAAGCGACAGCTCGAGCGGCTCGCCATTGCGCAGCCGATTGGTCACTGCCCGGATCTCGCGGAGCAGCGGCGCATCCGGATCGCCGATCAGCATCGCCATGTCGGCTTCGAGCGCGCCGAACGCGGTCTCGACGGAGCGGCCGGCGGACAGCAGCGACGACAGCGTCTGCAGCATGTCCTTGAAGTGCAGCCGCAGCCGCTCCTGTCTGCGCCGGCATAAATGACCGGCAACCAGCCTCGGCCCGTACCAGCCGCATGGCGTCGCAAGCAGCGCGACCAAGGGTTGGCGATAGAGCAGCCATACGGCGGCAAAACCGATCATAGCCGCTCCCGCCATCGCGTATATACGCTCGGAGCGGCTGAGCGCGTATACCCGGTAATCCGTTAAGCTCATGACATCGCCTCCTCGCCCGCTTCCAACCAACCGTTAAGCTTACGCACATTCGTCAGTTCGCCCGCCCGCCGAAGAGCGTCGCTATGCGTCCCGGTTTCCTCTCCGAGCAAGTAGAGCGGGTTCAATTCCACCTCCCCATCCCGAAGCCCCGCGATCTCGCTGATCTCGACGACGCGCCGGCTGCCGTCCCTTAACCGGCTCAGATGAACGACGATATCAAGCGCCGAAGCCAGTTGTCGCCGTACGACGGCAACCGGCAGCTCCGAGCCGCCGAGCACCATCGTCTCCAGTCTCGACAGCATGTCGCGGGCCGTGTTGGCATGGCCGGTGGAAAGCGAACCCTCATGCCCGGTGTTCATCGCCTGCAGCATGTCGAGCGCCTCCTCTCCGCGCACTTCGCCGACGATGATCCGGTCCGGCCGCATCCGCAGCGAGGCTCGGATGAGCTCGCGCATCCCGATCCGTCCCTTTCCTTCGGTATTGGCATTCCTCGTCTCCATCGACACGAGGTTCGCGATGCCCGGAATCTGAAGCTCGGCCGCGTCCTCGATCGTAATGATGCGCTCGTCCTGCGGGATCCAACGGGCGAGCGCGTTCAGAAAAGTCGTCTTGCCCGAGCCGGTGCCGCCGCTGATAAAAATGTTGTACTTGGCCTGCACGAGCCGCCGCAGCAGCGCGGCTGCCTCCGCGCAGATCGCGCCGAGCTTCACCAGCTCGTCCATGCCGAGCGGACGTGCCGGAAACCGCCGGATCGTGACGGTCGGACCTTGAAGCGCGACCGGCGGCAGCACGACGTGCACCCGCGAGCCGTCCGGCAACCGCGCGTCCACGATCGGCGACGCCTCGTTGACGATCCGATTGACCTGACCGACGATCGATTGAATCAGATCCTCCAGCCGCTCGCGGCTCTCGAAGCCGAGCGGCGCGCGCTGCAGCCGTCCGTCTTTCTCGAAAAAAATTCGCTCGTGGCCGACGATCATAATCTCGGTGACGCCCGGATCCGCAAGCAGCGGCTGGAGCGCATCCAAGCCCCTGAAGGAATGAAAGAGCCGGCTGACGGCCGCCTCGCGTTCTGTCGAGGTAAGCCGGTTCATCCGCGGCTCCGCGAACAGCTCGCCTTCGATGAGCGCCCGCAGCTCCGCATCGCTCACGGCCCCATCCCACGCCAGCCTTGACCGGACGCGCTCGCGCACGGCTGCGATCTCGTCTTGCCTCAGCCCGGCGCCGAGCATGCATAACCGCCTCCCGCCGCGACGGGCTCCCGCAGCTCGCCGTCGCCCGGACGGCGTCCTTCGGCGCGCGGCGCATAACCTGCCGTCCCCGGCGGCGCAGGCCGTTCGCCAGGACCGGCATACCCCAGCGCGTCCAGCAGACGATCGACGCCGCCCGCAAATGCGCCCGATCCCACAATCGCGCCGATGTCGGAGACGCGCTGCCACTGCGGAATATAAGGCAGCGGGAGCCACTCCGCGCCCCCGGGCAGCCGCATGGCGTCGGAGGACGCTTCGCCAAGCGCTTTGTTCCAAATATAAGTCGACTTGCCCAGCAGCTCCGGCTGCCGGTCGCCCCACTCCCGTAGCATCGACTCCGTCTTGCCAAG
Organism: Cohnella sp. GCM10012308; assembly: GCF_042649185.1. NCBI lineage: Bacteria > Bacillati > Bacillota > Bacilli > Caryophanales > Paenibacillaceae > Cohnella > Cohnella sp. GCM10012308. Next base: position 227,665 of record NZ_JBHRYU010000006.1, on the reverse strand, counting down.
AAGCTGGACGTCGTCCGCCGCGATCCAACAGATCCTGCCGCTGAGCTCGAGCAATCGCTGCTGCCAGCCGGCAAAGCCGCCGTCCGGATCGGCGACGATCAGATCGAAGCCGCCGTAACGGCGCAGCGCTTCGATCAGCGCCTCCAGGCGCTCCGGCGTCATCGCCAGCAGCTCGGCCGGATGATCGGCCGGCTCGAGATAGCCCGCGCCGACAACCGACCGACGCGAGCCAAGCGCGCGAATCTGCGCCTCCGCCGCAGATGGATGCGCCGACAGCTCGTACAGCAGCCTGGACAGTCCCTCCGGCTCCCGTCCGCCCGCCTCTCGCCCGTCCGCCCCCCCTCCGCCCGTCTCTCCCCCGCCCGTCTCTCGCCCGCCAAGCAGCGTACCGACGCCGCATAGCGCTTCCAGATTCAAATACATAACGCTGTACCCGCGCTCCGCGGCCTGCCTGGCGATGTTGAGCGCGAGCGTCGTCTTGCCCGCGCCTCCGCCCGCCGAATAGACGGTCCACAGCGCCGTCCCCTCCGCCGGCTTGGCCGAGGCCGTCCCGGCCAGCCTGCGGATCTCCGCGGCGAGCCGCGGGAGCGACTGATACTGCGCGATGGCAGGCAGGCCTTCGTACTCCCCCGAAGCGCCGCTGTCGGTGAGCACGACGATCCTCGCGCCGCCGCCTATCGGCACCTGCCCGAGCGCGGGCAGCAGCGACTGCTGTACGACCAGCAAATCCGCCCCTCGCCCGGTTTGCATATAACGCTCCAGCGCGTCCGCATGCGTGAAAGCCGCGATCTCCGCCAGCGGATCCCGTTCCTTCAAATACAGCGCCAGCCGGCTCGCGTACCCCGGCTGCGGCGCGGCTAAGACCAGCCGAATCCCCATCTAACCCAGCTCCTCCCTATCGCAGGCAACGACAAAAAAGCACCGCCGATTTCGATGTCATCATCGAAATCAGCGGTGCTTCCGCATGCCGTACGCTTGAATATATTTCTAAATTATCATGCCTCGGCGCTCGGCGTCAATCCTTTTCCACGCCTTACACGCGCACGCTTACCCGCGTCTTACACGCGCACGCTTACCCGCGCCTTACACTCGCACGCATCCCCGTTTACACACGTCTGCACGCCTGCACGCACGCACAGTTCGCCGATCACATTTTCGTCAGCCGGACGTCGTCGATGTGCAGCGTCGTGCCTCCGGGCGAATCGACGTAGAACCCGACGTCCACTTGCCCGTTCGTGACGAAGATATTGCTGATGCTGATATACTTCCACACGCCGTCGTTAGAAATGTTGTAATACTGCGCCGTGCCGCCGTAGTTCGCGATCTCCGCGCGGGCCGTCGTCGGCGTCGCGTTTTTGAGCCGGACACGCGCTTCGAACTTGTAATTGGCGTTGTTGACCGGCACGCTCACGACCTGATGGACGCTCTGCTGGTAGGCGCCTGCGAGCCAGAAAAACGCGCGCTTGTCCTGCGTCCACGGAGACTCGGGCGGATTGGTGCCCGATCCGCTGTCGATGCCGTACGCGAGCGTCTGTCCGGTCGGATGCCATTCCGACCAGTTGCTGTTGTAGGCCGTGTCCCGGTCAAAGTCCCCATTATCGAGCAAATTCAGCTCGGACTCGGGCGTACCCGGCGTAGCCGAAGCAACCAGCAGGCGATCGAGGTTCACGTTGCCGCTGTTGCCCGAATCGTACTTGAAGGCGACCAGATTGGCGCCTGCGTTCAGCGTGACCGTCTTCGTGACGTCCTGCCATACGTTCCAGTTGGCGCTCGGACTTGAGAAGCTCACCGAGCCGGCGCTCGCGCCGTTTACGTACGAGGTCAGCGTCTTGGACGAGCCGCTGCCGTTCGCGTACCGCAGCGCCAGCGTATAGGTGCCGGCAGCGGGCGCGTTGACCCGAAATTCGGCCTGCCCGCCGACGGCGCTCAGATTGTCCGCAAACGCTGTCCCGGAGTAGAACCAGTGGTCCTTGTTCACGCCTGCCCCGCCGGACAGCCTTGCGCTTTCCGCTTCGTATTTGGCAACGGCGGCCGCATACGGAACTTTGATATAGTCCAGGTTCGCGTTACCTGTGTCGCCGGCATCGCTCTCGTACTTGTACGACAAGCTGTTGCGGCCGGCTTCGAGCGGGATCGTCTCGGTCTGCGTCGCCCAGGTATCCCAGTTCGCCTGGTTCGCAAGCGTCGTCTGCTTGACCCGCTTGCCGTTGACGTAGATGCTGAGCGACTTCGCCGAGCCCGTCGAATTGGCATAACGGAGATCGATCGCATAGTCGCCGCCCGTCGCCACGTTCGGGTAGAAGGTGACGGCTGCCCCGGCATTGCCAAGCCCGTCGACGAAGCCCGTTCCCGCATAGCCGCTGTGATTATTGTTGACGGTCGCCTTCGTCGAGGTCGTATTGCCCGACAAGGAGGCGTCCTCGGCCTCGTACTGCGTCGCGGTGTCCGTCACCGTCGCGGATCCGCTGACGACGACGTTTTTGGCCGATGCGCCGCCCGCCGCGATCTTGACGTACGTGACGTCGCCGTACACGTCCTTCGTCTTCGTCCAGCCCTCGCCCGAAGCCGCGCGCAGGGCATTCAGGCTGGCATACGAGGTCGCACTCGTTCCGCCGATCGTGACGCCCGTGCCCGCTTTGCCATGGATGGCTGCGAGATAGTAGGAGACCGGTGCCGCATACGTGCCGCTCTTGGCGCCGACGCTGAACGAAATGCCGCTCGCGCCGTTGTCCTGCGCCGTCATCGTCTGCTTGAAGAAGCCGGTGCCTTCATAGTTGTAGGTCGTGCCGTCGTCATCGTAATACGTGAAGCTCGACTGCGCCGTGTCCGGGAACACGTCGACGTTGATCGTGGACACCGACGCTTGGCCGGTATAATCCAGCACCTTTTGCGTCGGGATGATCGCGCCCTTCTTGACGAACACCGGAATGTCGCTCCACGTGCTCGCATTGACCGGATAGCTGATCGTCTGCCCGCCCGCGTAGGCGGTGCCGCGGAAGTAGTCGATCCAGTTGCCGGTCGGCAAATAGACGGACTTGGAAGTCTGCTGCTTGTCGACGACAGGAGAGGCCAGCAGCCAGTCGCCGAACATCCAGGCGTCCAGGTTGTTTTTGGCGTTCGTGTCCGTCGGATAATCGTACAGGAGCGGACGGACCAGACCGACGCCCGTCTCGTACGCGCTGCGCTCATAGGCGTACATATACGGCATCAGCCCGTAGCGGAGCTGAATCGCCGACTTGGACGCTTCCTCCGCGGTGCTGCCGTACACCCAGGGCTGGCGCTGCTGGTGATTGTTGCCGTGAACGCGGAATACGGGCGTGAAGGCGCTGAATTGGATCCAGCGCGCGTACAGCTCCGGCGTCGGATTGCTCGTCGTGCCGTCCTGCTGGTTAAAGCCGCCGGTATCCATGCCCCACTTGGGCTGCCCCATGTTGATGGAGGACAGCATGGTCGCCCGCTGCTCCTTCATCCCGGCGGCCCAACTGATCTTCTCGCCCTTGTACCACTGAATGCCGATGTCGCCCGACCACAGCGTCGTGGCGTAGCGCTGCGCGCCGGGGTAATACGTGCGAGCCGTCTGCCAGACGCGGTTGGTCGACGAATAGGCCCGCTGTCCTTCATAGATCGCTTGCGAAAAGTGGGTCGTGGTGAAATTGCCGAACCAGAGCGTCGTGCTTCCGGACGACACCTTGTCCGTCTCGTCGTTCCACCAGCCGACGATGCCTTTGTCGAACGCGCCCTTGGAGTGGTCCCAGTACCAGGCGCGCTCCGCGGAATTGTAAGGGTCGATGCTGCGCACGGTGACCGGAATAAAATAGTCGGTGTACGCGCCGTGACCGGGATACCAATAGCCGCCCGCATTCGCGTCGATCGACTGCTGGGTCGTATGGCTCGACAGGTCGGTCGTGACGATGCGCGGCTTCGTAATGCCGATCATCTTCACGCCCTTGCCGTCCATCGTCGTCTTGAGGGCCGTCGTGGACGCGCTCGGAAAGTTGGTCGTATTCCACGTGAACTCCCCGTAGTTGTCCTGACCGTAATTTTTCCAGTCGTAGTCGAGGCCGACGCTGTCGAGCGGAATGTTTTTCGCCCGGTACGTATCCACGTTCCCGAGCAGCTCCGTCTGGTTCGTATCCCATTCGAAGTTGGAGAAGCCGAGCGACCATTTGGGCATCATCGGCGATTTGCCCGTAATGTCGGAATACGAACTCATAATCTGCTTGGGCGAACCGAGCATGATATAGTACTCTACGTCATTCTTCGTATACCTTCTGCCCTCCGTCGGCGTTCCGCCGTAGTAAAATTCCATTTTCCCCGTCGCCGACTCGGTGTACGGGTAGCCGCCGTCGCTGTCGACCAGCACGCCGTAGCCCGCCGTCGACCAGATGAAGGGACCGCCCGCGTCGCCCTGCTCGCCCGCATGGGCGCCGTGGCTATTGTCGTTGCGCAGCAGGTCGCCGCCGTCCTCGAAGGCGTTGTAGCCGCGAATGCCGTACATATTGTCCGCCGTGTTGTGCAGGAACCGCACGCCGTCGTAGAAGACGCCGCCGGACGAAGGCTCCCAGAACAAGGTCGTGCCGTTCGACTTTTTGATCGTGAGACGAGCCGGGCTCTTGGCAATCTCGATCTTCATATCGGTCGTCGTCACCGTGATCGGATCTACGGCCGTATTGATCGTGGCGCCTGCCGCGCTCCACGTTTTCGAGGCGTCGATCATCGGCGTGTCCGCGCTGGCGGCGACCGAATTCGGGCGGTAGTCCACCTTCGCGATGCCCGAGGAGAGCACCTTGATCTCGAGAATATCGTCGCTCGGCTCCGCGCCGTTGTCGATCGTCAGCGTGAGCGTATCGCCCGACACGCTGCTGGCGGTCACGTTGCCCAGCGCGCCGACATAGGCGTACGCCGGACTCGCGCCCATCGGCGCGAGCAATGCGGCGCCCAGCAGGACGGCGGTGAGCAGACTCGTGCTTTTTCGGACCTTACTTCCATACAAATGGCGCATCGTCGGCATCCTCCCGTCTTTTTAAAATAAATGCCGTTTACCAGCGAATCGCTACGTTGTCCAGGTTGATGCCCGATGCATTGCCCGCGTCGTACTGCACGCGAATCGTGTTAAGTCCTGCGCTCAGGGACGTCGTCGTCGTCGCGGTATTCCACGTATCCCAGTTCGCCGTCGCCGGCAGGGACAGATCGGTCACCTTCGTGCCGTTCTTGTAGATCGCTCTCGACGCCGCGCCGCCGCCCGCGCTGTATCGGACGTCGATCGAATAGGTGCCGGCCGTCGGCGCGTACACTTTGAACTCGACAAAGTCGCCGGAGGTCGCGAAGCCGTCTACGAAGCCCGTGCCCAGATAGCCCGTATGGTCCGTGTTCGTGGACACGGCGAAATGAGTGGCGAACTCGGCTTCGTATTCGTTCTTGTCGACGCCGCTCAGCACGACCGAACGGGCGGAGGCGCCGGACGAGATTTTGACGTAAACGAGCTTCGCCACCGTATCGTAATACCAGCCCTGCGAAGCAGAGGTCAGACCGCTCAGCGTCGTTTGCTGCGTCAGCGCCGAACCGTCCTTCGTCACCGAGGAAGGCTTCTTCGTCAGCACCTGCAGCGTGCTCGTCGTCGTCAGTGCCGGCACGGATACGGTCACTTGATCAGAACCGTAATTTTCGGTCGACGTGATCGTCTTCGTCGCCGATCCGTCGTACCAGCTGTACGACGTCGTCCCCTGCGGGAAGATGCGGAACGTCAGGTTCGTGTAGTTGGTCAGATCATTGCCGATCGTGCCGCCGACCGTGTACGTACTATTCAGATTCATCGGCAGGATCGCGCCCGCCTTGGCGAATACCGGCAGATCGTCCACCGACGCATAGTAGCCGATCGTCTGCGAGCCCGGACGCATCGCGCCCCACCAGAAATCGACCCATTCGCCGGCCGGCAGGTAGACGCTCTTGTTCGTCTCGCCCTGATTTACGACCGGCGCGACGAGCAGATTGTCCCCGAGCATGTACTGCGCGGTGAGGCCGTACGTATTCGTGTCGCTTGGATAGTCGAGCACCATCGCGCGCATCAACGGCACGCCCGTGTCGCTCGATTTTTTGCCTTCGCTGTACAAATAAGGAATGATGTTATAACGCGCGTTGATGAACTTCTGCGAAGTCGTCAGAACGGTCGAGTCGCCCGTCCGGGACGCCGCGTTCCATGGCGAGCGCTCTTCGCTTGGCGAAGGCGACGCTTTTTCCGAGTGGAACTGCATGACCGGCGAGAACGCGGCCATGGCGATGGAGCGCTTGTACAGCTCCGCCGTCGGGAACGAGTCGCCCGTGAAGCCGGCCAGATCCCAGCTGGTGAACGGCACGCCGGAAATATTGGACGTCAGTCCCGCGAGCACCGCCTGCTGGTACGCGCCGAACGTCGACTCCTGGTCGCCCGCCCAGAAGATCTGGTTCTTTTGCGCGCCGCTCGTGCCCGAACGGCTGAACGAGACGGAATTCGCGTTTTTGGACAGCGCATACGCGTTATAAGCCCCGACATACTCGTTCGGGTACTGATTGCGCATCTCGTCGCCCTTCTTGCCGTTGCTGAACGTCAGCGACCGGCCCCACACCATCTCGCCGCCGTCCGTCTTGAAGCCGTCGATGCCGATGCCATCGAACAGATAGGCGCGCTTCGACATCCACCAGTTTTTCGCCGCCGTGTTCGTAAAGTCGAGCAGCAAGCTGTTTTCGAACCACGAGCCCGCGGGCAGTCGATACTGGCCCCCGCTGCCGTCGCCCACCGCATAGCCCTGCGAGATCATATACGACTCGTCGTTGTCCTTCTGCGTGTACGCGGAGCTCGTATACTTCTGGATCGGCACCTGCCAGAGCACCAGCTTCATCCCGGCATTGTGAATGTCGGTCGCCATCTGGGCCGGGTTCGGCCACTTCGTGCCGAAAGTGAAGTCGCTGTAAGAGAACGCCGCGCTGCCGGTCTTCGGCGTATAGGTCGCGTCGTTAAAAATATAAAACGTGTTCTCGTCGCTCCACTGCTCCAGCACGACCGCCGAGGCGGGAATGTTGTTCGTGCTCGCGCTGCTGAGGGCGGCGGTCACCTCCGACTGCCGGTCCCACTCGTTCGCGGACATCCACAGGCCGAACGCCCACTTGGGCAGCATGGCCGGCTTGTAGGTGATGTCCGTATAGTTGGAGACGACGTCCTTCAGATCGCTGCCGTAAATAAAGTAGTAGTCCAGCAGCGAATTCGCGCCTCCGCCGGTATTGACCGTGAAGTTGTACATATCCGTGCGCTCGGTCGCCATTTTGAATTTCGAATAATACGTCGAGTTGACATAGATGCCGTAGCCGTTCGTGTTGATGAAAAAGGGGATCGCCATGTACGTCCGGTCGTTCTGGTTCTTGTACTGGTTGTAGACATAAGTGTCCACGTCGTAGCCGCGCTTCTGGAAGTTGTTGTAGTGCTCGCCGAAGCCGTAGAACTGCTCGCTCGTCGGCGAATACAGATTATCCTGCACCTTGTCGATGATGCTCGTGCCGTCGGTCAGCCATGCCATGTTCTTGTTGACCGAATTGTCGTATTCGCGCGCGATCAGCGTTGTGCCGTCCGGCTTGTAAACGCTGAGCTTGTACGGATTTTTATCGATCCGTATTTTGAGCGCGCTCGTGCTGATCAGATAGTAGGTCGTGTTGTCTGCAAACGTATAATTGCTGAGTCCCGTCGCGAGCGTGCCCGTCCCCTTCGGAGAGAGCTGCACGCGGAACACGTCGGCCGCCTGGAAGGAGATGCCGATCTTCGGCGACAACGTCCCCGTATTCGGCGTCGCGCTCAGCGTCACCTTGTTGCCGGCATCCGTATAGCCGCTCACGCTGGCCACGGATTCCCAGCCCGTTACCGTGAACGTGAACGGACCGATCGTCTTCTCGTTCGCGCCGTCCTTGTTCGCGTGGATCGTATACGTGACGACGTCGCCCTTGGCGAAGGTGCCCATATTGATTTGCCAGTAGCTGTTGCTGCCGCTGTTGTACTGCCAAGTCCCGTTAATGACGGACTGCGTCGCGCCGTTTTTCGTCCAGGTAATCCAGGTCGCCTGTCCGCTCTCGATCGGCCAGGTGGTCAGCTTGAGATAGACCGTGTCGCCCGCGACCGGATCTCGCGGATAGCGCTCGGTCAATTGGACGTCGTACAGATCGTCGGTTCCGTAGGGCGCATGATAGACACCGGAGATGGCGAAGGCGCTCGCGGGAACCGCCAGCAGAACCACCAATCCGAGCAACAGCGCCGATGCCAGACGGGAATGCCATCTTGTTTTCATTACGTCAGTACCCCTTTCTCAAAATGAATGTCGTATTGCGCAAGCCGTCCGCTTACCCGCCCCTCGACATGCCTCGCTTCCCCTTTACATGACGCATCCCTCCTCTCCAGACGCGCCGGACGAGCGCCTCATGGCGTACCAGCTGCGTTCGCGTCCGCGCCGTCAGTACCTGCAGCGCCTTCTGTATCCGCCCCGGGATTCGGATTCGGGATGCGCACCGTCACTTCGCCGCTCGCGGTAAAGCCCGCCAGCCACTGCGGGACGAGCTCGTTCAGCCGCTGCTGGCGGATCAGCTCCACAATCCTTTCTTTGGCCTGCTCGGCGGTCTCCGTCGATGCCGGCTTGCGATCCGTCACCTTCACCAAGTGGTAGCCGTAAGCGGTCTTGACCGGATTGCCGTAAGCCCCCGTTTTTAATTTCTCTGCCGCCTGCTCAAGCTCGGGCGCCGTCTGTCCCGCGGACAGATAGCCCAGGTCCCCGCCCGCTTCCCGCGTCGCCACGTCCGCCGAGAACTCGGCGGCCAGCTTGGCGAAGTCGGCGCCCTTGGACAGCTCGCCGTACAACTCCTTGGCCTGAGCCTCTGTTTTCACCAGGATGTGCGACAAGCGGACCTGCGCGGGATGGTGGAACGACGCCTCGTTCAGCTCGTAAAATTGAGCGACCTGCTCGTCCGTCACTTCAAGCTCCGACGCGAACAGCTTGCCGAGCTGCAGCTGCATCTCGATCTGCGCCGCGAAGCCCGCTTCGTCGAGACCGACGGAGCTCAGATAGCTTTGAAAATCCGCCTCCGACGCGAACGAACCGCGCATTTTGTCCATGCCGGCCTTCAGCTCCTCGTCGCCGATGCTCAGCCCCTTTGCCGCAGCCTGTTCGTCCGTTAGTCGCCGAATCACCATCTCCTGCAGCGTCTGCGCGCCAACTTGCCGGAGCATCGCCTCGTACAGCTCGTCCTTCGTAATGTTCGTTTTGCCCACCGTTGCTACGATGCTCGCCGTTCCGTTATCGTCCGCCGTCGCGGCATCCGCTTCCGGTTTTGCGCCGTTCTCGCCGGCGTACGCGTATACGGCGAACAGAACCGCCGCGATCAATACCGCAAGACCGCCTACCGTCAGCCATTTTTTCATCGCTTCGTCGCTCCCGTCCGTTATAGAATGATTGATTCATGGGCCGATCCTTCTCGCCCCGGGGATGCCGCTCTCGCCCGTCCGCTAACCTTCCCGGGCGTCGAGATTCGGCTTCCTGCCCTTGTAAATCTCGTAAATCATGTCTTCGATGCTCGGCTCCTTCACCGAGACGTCGCGAATCGGATAGCGGTCCGCCAGCTCGGCGATAAGCCTGGACGCGCTGATGCCGTTCTTTTCAAACCGGAGCCATACGCGATGTCCTTCCGCCTTTACGGTTTCCGCCCGCGCATGGTACAGCCCGGACACGGGCCGCTCCAGCTCCACCTCCAGCATCCGGTACGGCGCGAGCCGCGAGAGGATTGCGCCTAGCGGGCCGTCCTCCACAAGCTTGCCGTGATTGATGACGACAAGCCTCCCGCACAGCTGCTCGACGTCGTCCAGATCGTGCGTCGTCAGGATAACCGTGGTGCCCCGCTCCTTGTTGATGCCGGCGATATAGCGGCGGATCGCGTGCTTGGCCTCGATATCCAGGCCGATCGTCGGTTCGTCAAGAAACAGGACGGACGGAGAATGGAGCATCGCCGCCGCGATATCCCCCCGCATACGCTGGCCCAGCGACAGCTGGCGGACCGGGATGTCCAGCAGATCCCCGATGCCGAGCACGTCGTGCATCAGCTCGAGATTCGCCTTGTACATACGCGCCTCGATCCGATAGATCCGGCGCAGCAGTTCGTAGGATTCGCCTAACCTGAGGTCCCAATAGAGCTGCGTCCGCTGACCGAACACGACGCCCAGGCGCCGCACGACCTCCTTGCGGCTGCGCTGCGGCGACAGCCCGTCGATCAGGATCGACCCGGAAGTCGGATGCAGGATGCCCGTCATCATCTTCACGGTCGTGCTCTTGCCCGCCCCGTTCGGACCGAGAAAGCCGACGATCTCTCCCGCCTCGATGCGGAAGCTGATGCCGTCGACGGCCCGCACGACCGTCTTGCGGGGAGCGAAGAGGCCGGCTAGGGAGCCGCTCAGGCCTTTCTTTTTGCGAACCAGCTTGAACGCCTTGACCAGATCCCGCACTTCCAATTGACTCATGGCCTTCACGCTCCCGCGCTTTCGTAGTTTCGCAATCCCCGGCTGAAAACGAGGCGTGCAAGGATGAACAGGGCCGCGCCGACGATCGGGGTCCACAGCGAGATGTCCGGCAGGCCCGGCGCCCGGCAGGCTTTGTCCAGCATGGCGCAGGCCGGATAGAAGCTGATGAATGCGATCGGCAGCGCCGCCGTCAGCACGGCTTGCAGCGCGAACGGATAGATGGACAGCGGATAAAGCGTCGATCGCTCCATGAAGTCGTTGAGCAGCATGAACATCGACTGGCTCCGCTTGGTCCAGAACGCGACCGAGCAGAAAATCGTAAAGATGGAGGAGCGAATCAGCGCCGCGCCCGCCACGACGAGGCCGATCCGGAGCGTATGGCCGGCAGTCCATTCGAAGTGCGCCAGCCGGCTGCCGTAGATCAGAATGACGACGCCGACCGCGACGTCCATCAGGCCGATGATATTGATGTACTTGACCGTGAACTGGTAGAACACGCCGAGCGGACGCAGCAGCATCCGGTCGAACTCGCCGCGCAGCACGTACGTCTCCAGCCACAGGTTCTGAACGGAGAACACCATCGTAATGCCGTGGCTCAGCTGGCCGAGGCCGTACAGGAAGGCAAGCTCCGCGAACGTCCAGCCGCTCAGCGACTGAAAGTTGGATACGATGAAGCGAAGCAGCAGGATGCCCGTGCCGTACATCAAAGGGATCATAACGAAGCAGCTGATGTAGTACATCGGGTACTCCAGCTGCTTTTGCACCGACAGCTTTAAGTAAAACCATCCGACGGAAGCGTAATATCGCAGCTTGTCCGGCACGGCTATCCCCCCTGTACGAGCACGCGCTTGCGGGCCCTGCTCCACATCGCGGCGGCCGCGAGCGATAGCGCGGCGATCCAGCCCGCCTGGACGAGCAGCTCGAAGGCGATCCGTCCGGGAGCAAGCTGCCCGATATAGATGCCAAGCGGCGTTTGATAGATATAAGAGAAAGGCAGGAAAACCAGCACGCTTCGCGCCTCCTCGGGAAACAGCCATAGCGGAATGAAGCGCCCGGACAGCAGCAGCAGCACGCCGTCTTTGATCGTGCCCAGATTGCCGAGCTGAAGCACCCAGAAGCAGAGCAGGCCGAGCATCAGACTGATGAGCCAGAGCAGCACGAAGCTGAGACAGGCGCTGACGAGAAACAGCAAAAACGCGGTGAGGCTGACGGGCAGCGGATTTTGCAAAAACAGGGCCATGACCAGCAGCAGTGGCACGAGCTGCGTAGCGACGGCGCCGAGCGCCGTGCCGACATCCTCGAAAAAGTAGAGAAGCACGAGCCGAACGGGACGAAAAAAGTCGACGGCGATATCGCCCTGCCCGATGCGCTCCTGCAGCTTCTCCTCCACGGTTTTCGGAAAAAACGACGTCAGCAGCACCGACATCATCGCGTAGGCGATCATCCCGTCCTCCGTCACGCCCGCGACGCTGTCGATGCCGCGGTAGGCCGCCTTCCACAGATACAAGTTGGCGAGCAGCACGATCACGTTCGTGCCGAGCGCGGCGAATACCTCGAAGCGATAGGCCAGCGAGACGAGCAGCTTCATCTTGGCCGCGTACAAATACGGACTCAACGCTCGCTCCACCTGTAGACACGTGCCTCGTAAGGCAGAAGCGCAAGCCTTGCCGGTTCGTCCCCGCCGTCATGCCCCTCGCCGGAAACCGGGCCCGCAGCCGCCGTCTCCGCATACGCCCGCTCCTCCTGGTCGCCCAGGTTGGCGATCAGCAGCTCTGCATACGGCGCGAGCCGTCCGGGCGGCAAGTCGAGGGTCGCCGGCTTTCCGAAGAAGTTAAGCACGACGAGCAGCCTGTCATCCCCGAGCCGCCGCGTATAAGCGAAGACCGACTCGTCTGCCTCGGCGACAGGCTCGAATTCGCCGTAGACGATGACCGGATGCGCCTTGCGCAGCGCGAGCAGACGCCGGTAATAAGCGAGCACGGAATCCGGATCTTCGAGCGCGCGCTCCGCGTTAATCTCCTTATAGTTCGGATTAAGCCCGATCCAGGGGACGCCTTCCGTAAAACCGGCCTGCGCGCCGGCGTTCCACTGCATGGGCGTCCGGACGTTGTCCCGCCCCTTCCGGTAGATCGCTTCCATCGCCTGACGGGGGTTCATGACCCCTTGCTCTGTCGCTTCGCGGTAGAAATTCAGCGTCTCGACGTCGCGGTAGTCGCCGATCGATTCGAAACGGACGTTGGTCATGCCGAGCTCTTCGCCCTGATAAATGAAGGGCGTGCCCTGCAGCGTATGCAGCAGCGTCGCCAGCATCTTGGCCGACCGGACGCGGTAGGGGCCGTCGTCGCCGAAGCGGGACACCATCCGCGGCTGATCGTGATTGTTCAGATACAGGCTGTTCCAACCGATGCCGTGCAGCCCGGTCTGCCAGGCGGCGACGATCCGCTTGATGTCGCGCAGCTGCCACGGCACCACGTCCCATTTCCATATCGGCCCCGAATCGACGCTCATCAGCTCGAAGTTGCAGATCATATGGAGCTCGCGCCGCTCGTCGCGAACGTAGTCGGCCGCGGTCTCCGGCGTCACGTTCAGCGTCTCGCCGACCGTCATCAAGTCGTAGCGGCTCAGCACCCGCTCGTTCATTTCCCGCAGCAGCTCGTGCACGCCCGGCTGGTTCGCGTACAGGCTCTCGTCGAACACGTATCCTTCGTCCGTCGCCGGCGGCTTGTCCGAATCCGGAAAGCCCTCCGCCTTCAAAATCAGGTTGATCGTGTCCATCCGAAAACCGTCGAAACCTTTATCCAGCCAAAAGCGCATCATCTCGTAGATTTCTTCCCTGAGCGCGGGATTTTTCCAGTTCAGATCAGGCTGCTTTTTCGAAAACAAGTGCAAATAATATTCGCCTGTCGCTTCGTCGCAGGACCATGCGGACGAGGAGAAGTAGGAGCGCCAGTTGTTCGGCTCCCTGCCGTCGCGCCCTTCCCGCCAGATGTAGTAATCGCGCTTCGGATTCGTCTTGGAAGATCGCGATTCCACGAACCAGGGGTGCTCGTCCGACGTATGGTTGACGACGAGATCCATGATGATGCGAATGCCGCGGCCGTGCGCCTCCTGCAGCAGCCGCTCGAGATCCGCCATCGTGCCGAACGTCGGCATGACGTCGCGGTAGTCGGAAATGTCGTAGCCGCTGTCTTCGCCGGGGGAGCGGTAGACCGGGCAAAGCCAAATGACGTCGACGCCAAGACTGCGAATATAATCAAGCTTCTGCGTGATCCCGTTCAGGTCGCCGATGCCGTCTCCGTCCGAATCCCGGAAGCTAGCCGGGTAGATCTGATAAACGACGGCTTCCTTCCACCAGCTCGCAGTTTTCATCGCGCTTGCCCCCTCTAGCGTTCGATTAACTGCGCGGGAGAGCCGGCATCGGCATAACGGTTGCGCAGACGTTCCATATCCTCGGGCTCGATCGGCAGGCCCGAATGATCCAGTACGACGTTCATATAAGGCTTTCTCTCTTTCAGCAGCCCGAACAGAAGGTCATAGTCGACCGCTCCAGTTCCTGGCGGTACCGCCCGCTTGCGGCCCTCGTCGAGCACGAAGTCCTTGGCGTGCACGAGCTCGATCCGGTCGCCGAACAGCTCGAAGGCGCGCCGGATCATGGCGGCCTGGCTATCGATATTGTCCGCCGACAGCAGGTTCGCGGGATCGAAGACGATATGCAGATGGCGCGAGCCGATATCGGCGATCATGCGGGCGAGCTTGTCCGGACTGTTCGCGACGAAGGAGGTTACGCCCTCGATGCCAAGCTTGACGCCGAACGATTCGGCTTCGCGGACCAGCTCGCGCAGGCCGTTCACGCACAGCTCGTAGGCAGCCTCGCCGTGGTTGTCCGGGTGCCAGGAAAAATCGGCGTTCAGCGAGCCGGTCTCCGTGCTCACCATGCCGCAGCCGAAGTCGCGGGCGTGGCGGATGCGCTCCTTGAACAGCTCCAGCTGCCGCCTTCGCGCGTCGGGATCGGGATGCACCGGATTGATGTAGCATTCGATCGACGCAATCTGGACACCCCGTTCGCGGAAGGCGTCTCCGATATGCCTTGCCATGCCGGCGCTTAATTTGCCGTAGCCGGTATCGATGGCGGTAAGTGTCTCCGGCAGCGACAGCTGAATGCACGAAAAGCCCATTTCCGCCGTCTGCCTCGCGAATTCTTGCGCCGACTGCCCGCGTTCCAGGCAGCGTGCGCTAATGCCCAGTCTCAACATGCCGATCGCTCCTCGTCGTTAATAGTCGTTAGCCCTCGTTGCCGATCGCTTGCCGGCTCGCGCTCGGGCGGCGCGTCTCCGCGTTCCAGCCAAGCGATCTCGTCCGCCGTAAAATCCTCGTCCGTCGCTATGGCGTTGTCGGCCATCCGGTCCGCGCGGCCGCTCGCCGCGATCGCATAGGCATCCAGCAGGCCGTTCGCAGCCAGACTCGTCACGTAGCGGAGCGCGACCTGAGGCACGGTCAGCCCCTTGCGCTCGGCCATCTCGAATGCGCGACCCAGGCGGCCGGTGTTCGCGTCGTTGACCCAGGCATCGACGCTCCATGCCGGAAGCTCGCCCGCGGCCAGCCGGGCAGGCAGCAACGCCGGCGTCAGGCTACCGTCGAGGAAGCCGACGCCGAGCACGGAATAGCCGACAACGGCGATGCCGTTGCTGCGGTACCACTTCCGGGCAGGCTGCCCCGCCTCTCCGCCGATGCCGGGGCAATCGCGCCACCAGTGAATCTCCGTGGCCTTCCGCTCGAGCAGCGACAGCTGCGGACCGGACACGGCGAAGGGGCGAAGTCCGTGGCGCTCCGCATATGCATTCGCCTCCCCGATGCGCGCGTGCGACCAGTTCGAGGCGCCGTACGCCTTAATCCTCCCTGCCTCCCAGTGGCCGTGCAGCGCCTCGACGATCGGGCCGACCTCGCCCTCCGGATCGTCCCGGTGGAGCAGGAACAGGTCGACGCTGCCGGTGTCCAGATCGTGCAGCGAAGCCCGCAGATCCGCCTCCAGCTCGCGGGGCGTCACCCGCTTGCCGCCGGGCCCGTCCATGCAGCCCTTGGCCAGCACGGCGACCCGTTCCCGAATGCCGCGGGTCCGCATCCAGCGGCCGATCAGGCGGTCCGTCTCGCCGTCATAGTAAGACCGGGCCGTATCCCATACCGTGTATCCCGCTTCCAAGCAGGCGTCGAAGTGCGCGAAGCAGGCGCCCTCGTCCGCGAAGCCGCGCGCGCCGACGACCAGGCGGGACAGCGGCTTGTCCACGCCCGCAATCGTTCCGTATCTCATCGCTCAGATCCCCCTTTGATTCGGCCGGCGAGGCTGCGGGCGCGCATGCGCCGCCTGCAAGACTCGCCGGCCGCCGCATGTTATACAACCTCGCTAAGCCGCTCGCTTGTCGAATAGCGCGGCTGCGCAGCTTCGCGCAGCTCGTGCCTGTGCTCGAATATTTTGCCGGCGGCGTCCGCGATCTTTCTGCGGTCGGCCGCGCCGAGCAGCAGCGTCGTGTGCGAGAAGTTGATCGCCTCCTCCGCGAACGCACGCTCGCTGACCGGCAGCTCGAAGCGCGACGGATCGATGGCTCGCCAGTACTCTTCGGACAGCTTGTGCGTATTTTTGTTGCGCGGATTGTAGAACGGGCTGGCGTTCAGCGGCTCGTAAACGTTGGAGCAATTCAATGTCCCCTCCAGCTCCGAGACCAGCGCCGCCATGAACGCGTCCTTCGGAATGCCGTCCCAGGCTTCGCGGTCGTACTTGACCGTAAGACAGTAGTAGGATTGCTTGGTGATATTCGGGCTGCGGTACAACGGCCGCAGGCCCGGCAGCTCCGAGAGGGCGCGCTCCAGCTCGAGTGCGTTGCGGTCTCGCTCCGCGTTCTGCGCCTCCAGCCGCCCCAGCTGCGCGATCAGAATCGCCGCCTGGAACTCCGTCATGCGGTAATTGCCGCTGTGCATGACCGGCGCGCCGGCACGCGCGTCGCGTCCGCACATTTTAAGCGACTGCATCAGATCGGAGAGCTTGCCGCTGTTCGTCGTCAGGAAGCCGCCCTCGCCGGCGTTGATGATCTTGGAGGACTGAAAGCTGAACGAGCCGACGCTGCCGATGGAGCCGACCGGCCTTCCCTTCCATTCGGAGCCGTGCTGGTGCGCGCAGTCCTCGACGACATGCAGGCGGTACCGGTCCGCCAGGCGCATGATCGCGTCCATATCGGCGATGCGCCCGTATAGATGGACCGGGATGATCGCCCGCGTCCGCGTCGTGATCGCCGCCTCGATCGCGCGCGGATCGATCGTATAGGTATCGGGATCGGCGTCGACCAGCACCGGCACGGCGTTGACGTCGAGCACGGCCGTCGCGGTCGCCTGCCAGGTCATGCCGGGAACGATGACCTCGTCCCCGGGTCCGATCCCCAGGGCTTCCAGGGCCAGCTTCAGCGAGACGGTTCCGTTGGCCACCGCCACGCCGTAGTCCGCGCCGCAGAAGCGGGCGAACGAAGCTTCGAATTCCTGCTCTTTCGGACCGAGGAACCCCCAGTTGCCGCTGCTCACCACATCCGTCACCAACTCCAGCTCGCGCTCGCCGAATATCGGCCAAGCGGGTACGTTCAGCGCGCCGACCGCCGCGCCTCCGTGAATCGCCAGCTTCCTCATCCTGCATCCTCCTCGTTCTCGATTAGGCTTCCGTCGTTGAATAAAAGCTCGACTGGCACGCCG
Organism: Cohnella sp. GCM10012308; assembly: GCF_042649185.1. Taxonomy (NCBI): domain Bacteria; kingdom Bacillati; phylum Bacillota; class Bacilli; order Caryophanales; family Paenibacillaceae; genus Cohnella; species Cohnella sp. GCM10012308. The sequence continues at coordinate 210,417 of NZ_JBHRYU010000006.1, read as the reverse complement.
CCTGTCACGATCACATCGCCAGGTCCGATTCCCTTGAGGCAGTTCAAGACGACGACGATGCCCGCGCCGTATTCGCCTTCCGCACGGATCGACAGCTTGTCTTCCTCCAGCATGGCCTCCAGGCAAACGACGTTGCCCAGGTCGTCCGCGAAGCTGTACCGCAGCTTGTCGGACAGATGAACCCAGAAGACAAGCCGGCGATAGCCGTCCACCGCATTGCCGACCGGGCCGAACAGCCGTCCGTTATCCGTCAGGTTGAGCGGGACGACAGAGTTCGCACGCTGGTACACGGGTATTTGTCCGATGTCCGCCTCCCGCTCCAGCATTGCGCCGCCCGATAAGATCTGCCCGCTGAAAAAGTCCATCCAATCGCCCTTCGGCAAATACAAGCGCTTGCTCGCCGCCCCCGCCTCCAGCACCGGCGCGACGAGCAGCGACTCGCCGAACATATACTGGTCCCACAGCCGCAAGCATGAAGGATCTCCCGGGTGGCTCAGGAACATCGCGCGCATCATCGGCAGCCCGGTCGCGACGCTCGCCACCGCCTGCTCGTAGCAGTAGGGTACCAAATTCATGCGCAAGTCCATGTACCGTTTGAACAGGCGCAGCGCAAGCTTCGACCCGGTGCGCTCGGCGACGTTCCAGGGCGTGCGGTCGTACGTTTTTTTCTCCATCGATTCCGAATGCAACTGCACGATCGGACAAAAGACGGACATCTGCGTCGATCGGATATAGAGCTCCGCATCCGGGATTTCCCCGCTGAAGTTGCCCAAGTCCCATCCCCAGAAGGGGATGCCCGACAGTCCCGCGCTAAGCCCCGCGCGCACGGCGTCCCGGAATGCCGGGAAGGTCGACAGATCGTCGCCCGCCCAGTGGACCGGCAGCCGCTGCGCCCCCTGGCAGCCCGCGCGGCTGAACGTAATGCCGCCGCCCGGCCGATTCGCGACCGAACGGTAGTACGCTTCGGCGAAGGCGTTGGGATACGCGTTGCGCATCTCCTCCTCGGTCTTGCCGTTGGAGAAGCGCAGCCCCTCGTCGAGAATGCATTCGCCCCCGTCCGTCTTGTAGCCGTCGATGCCGATCTCGGACACGAGATATTCGCGCTTCCCCATCCACCAGTCGCGCGCCTCGGGGTTCGTAAAGTCCGGCAGCAGACTGTGTCCGAACCAATAAAAGTGGCTCCGGTACGCGCGTCCGTCCCGGTAGCGGACATGGTAGTCCCGTTCGAGCATCGTCCGCTCGTCGGCATCCCGCTGCGCGTTGCTCACGCTGCCGAAGTACATCTGATAGGGCGCCTGCCAAAGCAGGACGCGGACGCCGGCTTCGTGCAGCTCGCTTACCATCCGCCTCGGATCGGGCCACTTGCCGTCCGTGTCGAACGCGAAGTCCTCGTAGCGGAACGCCTCCTCGCCGGACTTCACCTCGTACTTCGCGCCGTTGAAAATATAGAACGTCGCCTCGTCGCTCCACTGCTCGAGGATGATTGCCCCGACCGGCACGCCGTGCGCCTCCGCCAGCGCGAGTTGCTCGCGGACGTCCCGCTCGCTGTCCCAGCTGTTGCTCGAGATCCACAGCCCGAAGCACCACTTGGGCGGCAGCGCCGGTATGCCGGTCAAGCCGGCGTATTCGCGCAGCGTCTCCTCCGGTCCGCCATCGAACAGGTACATCGACAGCGACTCGGCGCCTTCGGGCCATCCAATCTCGGCTTCCGTCCGATCCGGCGCGCGGGAACCGAATCTCAGCTTGACCGCCGCTGTCGTATCGGCATAGAAGCCGTAGCCGGCCGAACTGACGAACATCGGGACGGGCAGGTACGTTTTGAGCCCGTGGTTTTTGTATTTGTTGTAGACGCTGCAGTCGATCTCACGTCCGCCGAGCTCCAGATGGGAGAATCGCTCGCCCGTGCCGAAGAACGCTTCATCCGCTTCCTTCGCGAGCCCGATCCGCAGCTTGCGCACGCGGCCGTCTCCGCCGGCCAGCAGCGCGAGGTCGGCGAATTCGCCGCCCGCGGCGCCGCCGAACAACCGGGCCAGACTTCCCAGGCTGCGCGTCAGCGCATCTTCGGTCCCGCTCTCCGGCTTGACGGCGTCCTTCGCTGCTGCTTCCTCCGCATTCGCATCCGCACCGCTCTGGACCGCGCCGATCGGAAAGGCAGTCAGTTCTTCCGCGATCGCCTCGATCGCCTCTTCCTCCAGCGCGAACGACAAGCGGACCGACCGCGCGCCGTGACGTCTAACGCGCAGACACGGGATGCCGCGCAGGCTGCCGACGCGGTCGAACCTGACAAGCAGCTCTTCCGCTTCCTCGCGGACGTCCGTCATGCGCAGCCGATGCCAGCTCAGTACGTCGAAGTCGTAGCTCGCGGAACGCGCGATCTCGTTATCGAACCGCACTTCAAATTCGTAATTGACCCTCCTTCCATCCTGGAATGAACCGATGCAAGCCTCCCAATAGCGTTCGCCGTCCGGCGAAGCCGCGAGTGTCATGCGGTAATCCGCCGTCGCCTCGCCCTCGGCATGGCAGACCACGTGTACCTGCTGGTCCGCGTGAAACGGAATCGTATGCGCCCGAATCCACACTTGCTCGCCCGCCTCGGGATGCCGCGGATCGCGCTCGTAATTCCGGGTGCTGTACGGATCGTTTTCGCCGACCGGCTTGTGGAAGACGACCGTACCGCGCTTGCCTGACGAAGGGACGTTTAGCCGGCGCTTTACGATGCCCAGCAGGGCGTCCGCGAGACCGGACCGCTCCGTCCCGTTATCCCGCAGCGCCTCCGCGCTCTCCAGCATCCGCCGCGCATACGCCTCGTACCCGGCTTCCGCGTAATACCAGGCGAGCAGCAGCGTCAGATCCGCCCGCTCCCGGTCTTCGTCCGGATACCGCCGTCTCGAGAAGGAGACGCCCCTGCCCGACAACCTTTTCTCCAGCGTGTGGATCGTCCGCTCCAGATACAGGTCGTCCATCCGGACCAGCCCGAACGGTACCGCGACGAGCGAGATGTCCCCCATGTCGCCGATCATGGCCGGATCGCCTTTGAGACCGACATACTCCCCTTCCCGCAGGGCGTAAATGAAAGCGTACATCCGCATCTCGGCCAGCAGCGGCTCCAGATCCTCATCCTCCGCATAAGGCCGGACGGCATCGATCGCGCCGTACATGATGGCGATATTCGCCGTGAAGATGCCGACCTGCGATCGGAACAGCCAATGCCTGCCCGCCTTGTCCCATCCGTCCCGGATGCGATCGATGCAGAGGCGCACCGCAGCGGGCGGATACGCGGCTTCGTCTTCCCGCCCCTCCGCGGCGCGGCACCCGCCCGCGCACCAGAGCCACAGCGCCAGATCGACCGTCTCGTCTACCCGGCCTCCGATATCGCCGGACAGCTCCCGCACCCGGCGCTTCGCCTCTTCGAGCCGGCCCTCCAGCAGCAGGGCGTAGCAGGCGAAGGCTTGTCCGCCAAGACCGACCGTCGTCTCGTTCATCGGCGTCCATCCTCCAGCCCGGCCAGCGCCCTGGCGATATCGGACTCGTCGATGTCGTCGGTCATCACGACTTCGCCGAGCCGCCGGCCCGGCAGCACGAAGTGCAGGTTGCCGTCGCGGACCATGCGGATGACCGACACCGCCTCCCAGATGCGCTCGACCGGCACCCGGGTTCGGGTAGGCAGCCCGAGCGCTCGAATCAGGGCCACGATGCGTTCCCCTATCGCAGCAGGACAGACGCCCTTATCGACGGCGATGCGGGCGGCGACCGCCATGCCGACCGCGACCGCTTCGCCGTGCCGCATGCGTCCGTACCCCTCTTCCTTCTCCACGGCATGGCCGACGGTATGGCCGAAGTTCAGCGGCCGGCGCAGATCGGCTTCGTACGGATCGCCCGACAGCAGCTCCACCTTCAGCAGCGAGGTGCGGTTGATAATGAGGGCGAGCGTCTCGGTATCCCGTGCTAGAATCGCTGGTACGGCGCGCTCGATCGTCTCGAAAAGCGTTTCGTCCGCGATCACGGCCGTCTTGACCACCTCCGCCATGCCGGAGCGCAAATCCCGTTCGGACGAGGTGAGCAGCACGGAAGGATCGGTATAGACAAACGAGGGATGGTGGAACGCGCCGACCAGGTTTTTGCCCGCCGGATGATTGACCGCCACCTTGCCCCCGATCGCGCTGTCCACCTGCGCCAGCAGCGATGTCGGTACGTTGATGTAGGGGACCCCTCTCAAATAGGTGGCGGCGATGAAGCCGACCGTATCGATCACCATGCCGCCGCCGAAGGCGATCAGAACCGTTCGCCGCCTCGCCCGCAGGTCCAGCAGCTGCCGGTAAACTTTGTTCGCGGTATGGAGCGACTTGGTCCGTTCTCCTGCGGGAAGCACGATTGCGTTAACGGGAATGCCCGCTTCGTCCATAGACGCGGACACCCGGTTTCCGTGCAACGTCCATACGTTGCGGTCGCTGATGACGACAGCGGACACGGCGCCGAACGCTCTCCGCAGCTCCTCCCCGAGTGTCTCGACGAGCCCGTCCCGAATACGAATCTTATAACAGTCCGTCCGGGGAACGGTCACCGCAATGTCGGCAGTCTCTACAACGTTCGGAATCATCATGAATTTCCTCCTCGTTAGGTTTAATTGGCCGGCATCGGCACCTGTACGACGAACAAATGGATATCGTCGCTTCCGCAGTTGCGCAAGCCGTGTGTCGATCCGTCCGGATTCAGGATCAGGTCGCCCGCTTTGACGGCAAATCGGCTGTCGCCGATCTGCATGCTGCCACTTCCTTTCAAGATCAAATAAAACTCCTCGTTACCCCGGTGCTGATGCAATCCGATGGCGCTGCCCGGAGGCAGGACCGCATAATCGACGAAATCGATCGGTACGCCGAAGTCTTCGTCCGTGCACACTCTGGCAAATTCCATCGGTCCTTCGCCGTCGTGCATGCCGAACACCCGCTTGCGCTCCGCTTCGTAAATATTGCGCAATAGCAATCATCATCACCCCCTTTAAATAGTTTGAATATTCAGATTTATGCATCGCAAAGAAAACCCCGAGTATGCAAAACCTCTATAGGAGGCAACCGGATGCATGCTCGAGGTTGTTTAAACATGTTGTAGACGAAGCGATGAAACGTTAAACTTTGGCGGCGATCGCCTCCAGCGGCTGCGCGTTACCGAACCTGGGCGCGGCGCCCCGCTCGTCCGCGGTCCAGCGGACGGCGTTCGCGATCACGCGAAGCACGTGCTCGTTGTAATACGTCGGATAAGTCTCGTGTCCGGGGCGGAAATAAAAGATTTTTCCGTTCCCCCTGCTGTAAGCGCACCCGCTGCGGAATACCTCTCCGCCCTCGAACCAGCTTACCAGCACCAGTTCGTCCGGGTCGGGTACGTCGAAAAATTCGCCGTACATTTCTTCCTTTTCCAGTTCGAAATACGGAGGCAGCCCCGCCGCGATCGGATGCGAAGGCTTGACGACCCACAGACGTTCCTTCTCGTCGGCTTCGCGCCAGAGCAGCGCGCAGGAGGTGCCCATCAGCCGCTTGAATATTTTGGAGTAGTGTCCCGAGTGCAGCACGATCAGTCCCATGCCTTCCAGCACGCGCCGCTGTACCCGGTCAACGATCGCTTCGTCGACCTCGCCATGCGCCCGGTGTCCCCACCAGACGAGCACGTCGGTACGCGCCAGCACGTCCTCAGACAATCCATGCTCCGGCTCGTCCAGCGTCGCCGTGCCAAGCTCGAACCCGTACGGCGCGAGCCCTTCGCGCAGCGCCTCGTGAATGCCCGCCGGATAAATGCGCTGCACGTCCGGATCCGACCGCTCGTGGCGGTATTCGTTCCAGATCGTCACGCGCGGCGTCGATTGATTCATATCCCTTCCCCCTCGTTCCAGTCCTCCAGCTCTTCGACGCGCACGGATCTCCGACTGCGACTCGACTGCACGACCGCCTCCAGAATTTTCTGGTTCATGTAGCCGTCGTGCAAAGTAGGCAGTTCCTCGCGGACGCTGCCCCGCACCATATCGACGAAATCCTGCATTTGCGCCAGCTTGTAGCGGGCCGGCACGGCGATCCGTTCCCGGACCTCGCTGCCTTCCGCATTGCGGTGGATCCAAGTGAGATAGTCGCCTTGTTCCCAGTTCATGTGAAGCGTGCCGGTGTCGCCGTACACGGCGATCTCGAACTGATTTTGCGAGCCGAAGGCGTTGCGCGACGTTTGAAAGACGGCGGGAATGCCCGGCTCAAGCAAAGCGGTGAACGCGGCGAAGTCGTCGATATCGACGTCTACCATAGCCCCGGTAGTTGGATCCTCCCGCTGCCCGATGAGATTGCTCATCAGCGCCGCGACCTCGGCCGGTTCGCCGACCAGGAAGCGGGCGGCGTCGATCATATGCGAACCCAGATCGCCCAGCGTGCCTGTACCCGTGACGGAACGGTCCAGCCGCCAGTTCATTTTTGTCCCGAACGGCGTGCCGCCCCATTGCTGCAAATATTGTACGAACAAATGCCGGACCGGGCCGATCCGGCCGTCGCGGATCCACTCGCGCGCCATCCGGAATGCGGGGACGTAGCGATAGGAAAAGCCGACCATGCAAGGCGACGGATTCGACGCCGCCAGACGCTTCAGGATCGCCGCTTCTTCGTACGTCCGCGTGAACGGCTTCTCCGTCATGAGCGGCTTCCCGTGCGTCAGGCACAGGCGGATAATCTCGTAATGCGCGTCGTTCGGCGTGATGGACAGTACCGCATCCACCTCCGGGTCGCGGATGAGCGATTCCGCGTCCGTATGGCGCGATGCTGCGTCGATGCCGTGTCGCTCCGCCCACTCGGCGACTTTGACGGCGTCCTGGTCGCAGACGGCGGCGAGCCGTACGCCGGCAATGCCTGCCAGCTGTCCGATATGGACGGCGGCCATGCCGCCAAGCCCGATCAGTCCCAATTTTACGGTTGTCATGCCGCGATTCTCTCCTTTGTCCGGGGACCGATCACTTGATGCCGGTCATCGTAATGCCTTTAATGAAGTAACGCTGCGCGAACAGGAACACGATAAAAATCGGTACGAAGCTGACGACGTTGCCGGCCATCAGCAGGTTCCATTCCGTCGACCATTGCCCTTGCAGCTTGCTGAGGCCCAGCGGCAGCGTCATTAGCTCCTTGCTGTTGACCGCGATGAGCGGCCACAGGAAGTTGTTCCAGGAGCTCATGAACGCGAAGATGGACAGCGCCGACAGCGTCGGCTTGACGAGCGGGACGATCACGCTGAAAAAGACCCGGTAGTAAGAAGCGCCGTCGATAAAGGCGGCCTCCATGAGCTCGTTCGGGATCGTCATGATGTTCTGGCGCAGCAGGAACGTCCCGTAGGCGCTGAAGATGCCCGGCAAAACGAGCCCCGCGTACGTGTCGATCAGATCGGTGCGCGAGAATAAAATGAACAAGGGCACGAGCGTCACCTGCGCCGGGATCATCATCGTCGTCAGAAACAGGACGAACAGGGTCTGCCGGCCCCTGAACGCGATCTTGGCGAACACGTAAGCCGCCATCGTGCAGATCGCAAGCTGCAGCAGCGTCGTCGCGACGGCCACGGACGCGCTGTTCGCGAAGAAGCGATACAACGGAAAGTACGCCTCGATCTCGGCGAAGTTGTCGAAGTTCCAACGCGAGGGCAACAGGCGCGGAGGCATCGCCACGACCTCCAGATTGTCCTTGAAGGCGCCCATCAGCATCCATAGGAACGGAAATGTCAGCGCGATCCCGAGCAGCGCCAGGAACAAATGCGCCGCCCAGTCCATGACGCTCTTTTTCCTACCTGTCATAGACGACCCACCTCCGTTGAACCTGCTGCAGCACCATCGTCGAAGCCAGGATGATGACCATCAGCACCCAGGATTGCGCGGAGGCGAAGCCCATCTTGTTGAACTGGAAGGCGTTGCGGTACACCTGCTCGACGATCGTGCTCGTCGCGCCGGCCGGGCCGCCGTTCGTCATGATGAGCACCTGGTCGAACAGCTGGAACGAATTGATGAGCGAGATCGTCACGACAAAATAAAGCGTCGGAGACAGCAGCGGAACCGTAATTCGCCACAGCTTGCTCCAGGCGGAGGCGCCGTCGAGCTGCGCCGCTTCGTAGTAATCCTCCGAGATGTCCTGCAGACCCGCCAGCAGGATGATGGACACGAAGCCGATGTCTTTCCAGAGCGTCACCAGAATAATCGCGACCATCGCCCAGAAGTCGTCCTGCAGCCAGATCGGCCCTTGGATGCCGACCTTCGCCAGCAAATAATTGATGAGTCCGCTCTGTCCGTTCAGCAGCCAGCGCCAGACGATCGATACGGCGACCCAGGACGTAATGACGGGCACGAACACGGCCGCCCGGTACAGCTTCACGCCGCGGATCGGCCGGTTGAGCAGTACCGCGAGCAGCGTGCCGAGCACGACGATCGACGGCAGATAACCGAGGAGAAAAACGAATACGTTGCGGATCGCGGTATAAGACTTCTCCTCTCTGAACACCTGCGCGTAGTTGTCCCAGCCGATGAAGTTCATCTTCGTCCAGTGCGTCAGCAGATCCCAATCGGTGAAACTGATGATGATCGACGATATCATCGGCAGCAATTGGAACGCCAGCAAACACAGCAAAGCGGGCGTTAAAAAGACGATAGCAGCCGTCCGGCGGCTCCACTTGCGCTGTCCGACCATGCCACCCTTTCCTTTCCGTCAGGCGGGGAGGGAAGACCGCCGCGCGGCGGTCTTCTCGTCTCCTGAATGTTGTGAAAAGCCTACTTCACGAGCGCTTCGACCTTTTTCTGCGCCGCGTCGAGCGCTTCCTGCGCGGTAGAGCGGCCGAGCTTCGCCTTGTCGAGCTGTTCGCCGACGGCGGCCGTGAATTCGCCCCACTTTTCCGGCTTGGGGCCGACCGGCGGCAGTACGAGCGAATCCAGCGCATCGGTCACGACCTGCTTCGACTCCGGCGGCTTCTGCTTGTAGTAAGCGTCCAGCACGGCCGGGTCCGTAACCGCCGGAATGCTCCAGCCCGCATCGATCCGCTTGGACACCGCTTCCGGCGCGCTTGTGAAAAACTTCAGGAAACGCCACGCAGCGTCGGCATTTTTGGTCGTCTTCGCAGCCACGAGACCGTCCGCGAAGAAGTGGTGCGCCTTTTGCGTGTTGCCCGGCTCCAGCGCGATGTCCCAGTTGAACTTCGCTTCGCTGAACTTGGCGAAGTTCCAGATGCCGAACCGTGCCATCGCCAGCTTGCCGTTCACGAAGGCGTTCAGGTCCGCGTCAGGCTGGTTGAACGTATCGTCGTTAAGCGGCGGCGACACCTTGTATTTGGAAGCTTTGTCGAGCATCCACTGCAGCGCCTCCACGTTGGCCGGGCTGTTCAGCGTCGGCTTGCCGTCCGCGCTCCATACGCCGCCGCCGTTCTGGGCGATCGTCTTGTAAAATTCGTAGAATTGGATCGGCGCGTACGTGCCCCAGATGCCCTGCTTGGCGTCGGTGAGCTGCTTGGCCGCTTCCAGCTCTTCCTTCCAGGTCCAGGACGCATCCGGATACTTAAGCCCCTTGGCGTCGAACAGATCCTTGTTGTAGTAAAGGACGACATCGGAGAAGCTCTCCGTCACGCCCATCTGCTTGCCGTTATAATTAAACGCATCATAGGCAAGCTTTTTGTAGACGTCCGGATTAAACGAGCTGTCCGCCGCGATGGAAGGCGTCAGATCGAGCAGTTGGTCCTTGGCCGCATAGGTCAGGAAATTCTCGTAGCCGACCTCGAACAGATCCGGCGCGCTGCCGCTGGCGAGCAGCGTATTCAGCTTCGTCGTGTAGTCCGCGTACGGAACGACCTCGTAATCCACCTTGATGTCGGCATTGGCCGCCTGGAAGGCGTCGATCATCGCCTTCAGCGTCTGCTCCTGGCCGGAAGCGGTGTAGGTCATCAGCTTAAGCGTGACCGGATCTTTGGCCGAAGGGGCCGGAGAATCGGACGGCGCGGCCGTGGCCGATGCCGAAGCAGATGCAGATGGAGACGCTTGCGGCGAAGCCGCGGAAGGACTTGCCGTGTTATTCTCTTTGTTTGCGCCGCAGGCGCTGAGCACGATCGTCGTGCCGAGCAGCAGCAGAGCCCCGCTTTTGGTCCGCAATGATACCCTCTCCTTTTCAATATGGACGCTTCAGATAGACAATTATGACCAATCGATCGGCAGATCGAATTATCGGCGGGAGCGCCGACTTGATCACCTCCAGGCATCGTTTACCGCCTTGTAACCGCATTCATATTGCTGGAGAGACGCGAGCTGACCATGCCCTCGTCTCTTCGGCGCGCGAACGGTCAGTTCGGCTTCAACCGTTGCACCGTCTGCCGAATCGCCATCTCCAGCCGCGTGACGCTCGGATCTTCCGCCAGCGATTCCTCGCCTTCCTCGATCGCCTTGAGCAGCCGTCCCGCCGCCATCTCGCCTCTGGCAACGATGTTCTGCCTGACCGTCGTGAGCGGCGGATTGCACATCCGGGCGACCGGAATATCGTCGAAGCCGACGACCGAGACGTCTTCCGGCACTCGCTTGCCCGCATCGGACAGCCCCCGCAGCAAGCCAAGCGCGACAAGGTCGCTCGAGGCGAACACCGCCGTAATCTCGGGATGTCCGGCCGCGATCGCGGCCGCCGCCTCCTGCCCGTATTCGTAGCTGACCGAATGCTCGAACACATAATCCGAATTGTAGAAAAGGCCTGCTTCCTTCAGTGCGCGCTTGTAGCCGAGGAATCTCTTTTCGACGACGCCGTCTTTGCGGATCAGTCCAGTAACCAGCGCGATGTTCGTATGTCCGTTGTCGATCAGCAGCTTGGTCGCCATGTAGCCGCCGGCTTCGTCGTCGATCGAGACGGTCTGGAAGTAGCTGTCGTTCACGTAGCTGTCGATCAGCACGATCGGCACCTTGACCCGCTTCAGGTCGTCATAGAAGCTCTCTTGATAGATGCCCATGATAATCGCGCCGTCCAGATTGCGTTGCATGGACGTATCCAGATAGCCTTCGCCTTTGTCGACGCCCGAGAGAATCATGTGGTAGCCGGACTGGCGAAGTCTGGCTTCGATGCCGCACACGAGCTCCGAGTAGAACGGATTTTGCAGCAGCAGCTGCTTCTGGTCCTCCGTCTGGGGGATGACGACCCCGATCAGCTTCGATCGGGTACCCGCCAGGCTTCGCGCCGAGAAATCGGGAATGTAATTCAACTCGCTGACCGCGCGGCGAACCTTGGACGCGGTCTCCTGCGACACCTTGCCTTCCCGGCCGTTCAATACGTAGGACACGGCCGCCGTGGATACGCCTGCGCGCTCCGATACGTCACGAATGGTAATGCGTTTCAATGGGGTCACCTTCTGCGGGCTGTTGCCAATCCGTTTATTTGAATTACTTTAAACGCTTAACCTTACACTGTGATTATATGAAGGTTTGTTAGCGATTTCAAGCGTTATTTTATAAAATTATTCCATTATTTAAGTTAAACGCTTTAACCAAATTGGCATATTGGCGTGAAATGCGGACAAGAACGTCGCGCCACGGTAAAAGTGCGATTAGGATCCGGCACATCCGGCTCCAAAACATGAATTGGCGGCGGCACCTCATTCTTGACGTTAATTGTGAGCAAGAGGTTCTAGCTGGAGCCACATAACAAGACCGTGCCGTTAACCGAGATCAAGAAGCTTCAGATAGGACTACTTAGTTGGACCGAGGCGCAAACCGAGGCTATGAAGCTCCAGATAGGACTACTTTGCAGGACCGCGACGTTAACCGAGGCCATGAAGCTCCAGATAAGACTACTTAGCGGGACCGCGACGTTAACCGGGACTAAGAGGTTCCAAAAAGGACTACCTAAGGGGACCGCGACGTTAACCCAGACTAAGAGGTTCTAGATAAGACTACATAGCGGTACCGAGGCCTCGCCCACAAACGCAAAACGGAATGAAGCAGGTCCCCCCGCTTCATCCCGTTAACGTTAACCTCTTCAGGCTTTGCTGTTTTGCAGCGGCAGCCATGCCAGTACGCGCTGGATATGCTCGTCCCAGTAGGCCCAGCTATGATTGCCTGGCCCCTCCTCGTAATCGAGCGCGATGCCGAGCGACCGGGCATGGTCGCGGAAGCGGACGTTTTGCGAGTAGAGAAAATCCTCCGTGCCGCAGCACTGGTACAGCTTGGGCAGCGAGACGCCGCCGGCGGCGGCGCGGTCCGCGAGCGCGAACAAGTCGTCGTCGGAGCCGGCCGCCTCCTCCGGGCTGCCGAAGATCCACTTGTATTCCGCCGCGGAAAACGGACTGCCGTCATAAATCAATCCCGCGATGTCCATGGCGCCGGACAGGCTCGCGACGGCCGCGAACTTCCCGGGCGCGCCCAGCCCGAGCTTCATCGCGCCGTAGCCGCCCATCGACAGACCCGCGGCGAAGTTATCCTCCCGCTTGTCCGAGATCGGGAACAACGATTGCGCGATATGCGGTAGCTCCTCGCTGACGAACTCCCAGTAATTGAGACCGCTTTTCATATTCGTGTAAAAGCTTCTGTGCACCTCCGGCATAACGACCGCGATGCCGTATTCGGCCGCATACCGCTCGACGGACGTGCGCCGCAGCCAGATCGAATGATCGTCCGACAGGCCGTGCAGCAGGTACAGCACCGGATATTTGTCCCCCGACGGCGCGCCGCCCGCTTCCACGCCGATGCCGTAGCTGCGTTCAGGGATGACGACGTTCATGCCGACGTTCAGACCGAGCGTCTGCGCAAAAAAACTGCATTGAATGAGTGCCATCGACTCTCTCGCCTCCTGCGAATATCAACCTGTTACTTCTACATAGTAGAAGATCGCAGTCCGCGCCGCAAGGGAAGCATCCTGCTCAATAGTAGCCTCGCAGATCGACCTTGACGCCCGTCCGCGCGCTGTCGATCGCGCCGAGCACCATGGCCATGCTCTTGACGTTGTCGCGGCAATCCGTCTCGGCCCGGCGTCCCTCCGTCAAGGAGGCGAACATCTCGTCGAGACAGCCGTGGTGTCCGGACCGTCCCTCCCATTCGAACGCTGCTTCGACCCGCTCATAGCCGCGGATAAACTTGTCCGACTGATCGCCGCTCGCCACGACTTCCGCATAGGGAGCGCCCGCGCCGTCCCATATCGCCGTACCGCGCTCGCCGCTCACGCGCCACTGCGACTCCCATGAGGTCTGGGCGCCCTCCGCGCACCAGGAGCCTCTATAGCAGAACACGGAACCGTCCGACATCTCGAACACGCAGATTGCCGACGCGTTGCCCGCGTACCAGGAGCCCGGCGGGTTGAATTCGTGGCAGTACACCGATACCGGATCCGCGCCGGTGATGAACCGGGCCTGGTCGAACGTATGAATCGCCATATCCAAAATAAGCGGGCTGTCCATCGCGTCGCGGAAGCCGCCGAAGTGCGCGCCGATAAAGAAGTCTGCGCCGACGTAACCCGTCTTGCCGATCGCGCCGCCCTGCACGAGTCCGCGCAGCGCGCGGATGTTGGGGTCGTAACGGCGATTCTGCATGACGGCGTAGGACCCGCCCGTCCGATCCGCGATGCCGATCAGCTCGCGCGCGGCTTCCATCGTTTCGGCCATCGGCTTTTCGCCGAATACGCTTGCCCCCGCGTTCAGCGCCGTGCTGCACACCGCAAAGTGGCTCGCGGGAATCGTCACGTCGAACACGAGATTGGCGCCCGTCTCCGCCAGCGCCTGCGCCAGATCCGTGTATATTCCGCAAGTCAGGCCGTACCTGTCCGCCATCGCCTGCGCGAATTCCGCCTTGATGTCCACGAGCCCGACGATCTCCGCGTCCTCGCGCGCCAGCGCGTATTCCACCCAAGTTCTTGCCATGCCGCCGCAGCCGGCGACCACGATTCGATATGCGCTCATCTTCGTCCAACGCTCCCTTATACCGGATTCGGCACGAAGTCGCCGCCGCGGCTCCGTTTCAAATAATTCAACGCATGCACTTGCCCCGTCATCTCCAGCTCGTCTTTGTACACCGGATCGTGCCAGCCCTCGATGTCGATCGTACCTTGGTAACCGGACTGTCGCAGGATCGTGATGACATCCGACCAGTTCGTGTCGCCGAAGCCCGGCGTGCGGTGCCAGACAAACGGCTTCGGTCCGTGAATGCCATATTCCCGCACGACATCCCACGCGATCGTCGCGTCCTTGCCGTGAACGTGGAACACGCGGTCAACCCATTTCCGCAGCTGCGGAATCGGATCGATCAGGCTGACCATCTGGTGCGTGGGCTCCCACTCGAGTCCGATATTGTCCAGCGGAATGCTGTCAAACATCATCTCCCAGGCCGTCGGATTGTGCGCGATGTTCCAATCGCCCGACCGCCAGTCGCCGCCCATGTCGCAGTTCTCGAACGCAAGGCGCACGCCCCGGTCCGCGGCGCGGCGGGCCAGCTCGCCGAACACCTCGGCGAACTTCGGGATCGACGCGTCGATCGGCTCGCCTACCAGTCTGCCCGTAAAACCCGATACGATGTTCGCGCCGAACAAATGCGCGTGGTCGATCAGCCGCTCCCAGCTTGCCAGCGTATCGGCATTGTCGCCGTGGCCGGTCAGCGGATTGCCGAATACGCTTACAGCCGAGATGACGATGTCCCGGTCTCCGATCGCTTCCCGCACCCGCTTCGCCGTCTCCGCCAGATCGGCGCCGCCGGTCGTCTGCCAATACGTCAAGTTAAACGATTCAAAGCCGTAAGGCGCGATCTGCGGGATGACCCGCGCCGCGTCTCCGCCCCCGACCAACGTGCCGATGCGGATGCCCGTATGCTTGCCCGTCGCTGCGCCGCCCTGTTGTCCGGTCATTGTATTCCACTCCGATCCTAAGCTATATTGAATGAACTAGGTCGATTATAGCCTTATGCTTGCGCTCGATCTCTATACAATCTTGCGGTTATATAGCCCGATCTTGGGCATCTTGGGGAGGCGCGGCGCTCATGCATCCGCCGGAATTAAGAGAGAATACTTACTTAAGCGACGGCGCTTATCCCGTCAATCTGTTCCGCAACGTCTGTCCGCCTGGCGCGATCGGCAGAAGCGCGCTTTATTTGCATTGGCACGATCATTTCGAATGGATCTACACGGTGTCCGGACGCGCGATCTTCCATATCGACAGCCAGCCGCACGAGACGGCGCCCGGCGATCTGCTGCTGGTACCGTCTGGCGGCTTGCACGTCGGATACGCGCTCACGGAGGAGCCGGTCGAGTATTGGTCGCTCGTCTTCAACCGCTCGCTGCTCCAGGGGCTTCCGGTCGATCCCCTGCATGACCGCTACTTGTCCGCGTATGCGGAAGGGAGTCAGCGGTTCCCGGTCAAGTTCGCGGCGGACGAAGCCCAATATGAACCGATACGGCGCGGCATCCTGGAGATCGGAGAAGAGTTCGCGGGAAAAAAACGCGCCTACGAGCTGGTCGTCAAGGCGAAGCTGTACCAGTTGTTCGCGCTCGCGGCCCGCCTGTGCATGCCGGAACGCGACGGCGAGCAGGCGGACCGGACCGGCCGGCGGATGGACCGCTTCAAGTCGCTCATTTTGCACATCGAGGCGCATTATGCGAACAAGCTGACGATCGAGGATGCCGCGCGGCTCGTCAGTCTCAATCCTTATCATTTTTGCAAAGTGTTCAAAAACGCGACCGGGCGCACCTTCGTGGAGTTCGTCAACCAGCACCGGATGAACGTGGCGGACCGGCTGCTGCGGGAGGGCGAGCTCACGGTGACGGAGATCGCCGAGCGGGTCGGCCTCGACAATCCGAATTATTTTACGAAGCTGTTCAAGCAAATCAAAGGTATGACGCCCTCCGAGGCTAAAAAAAGAGGCGGCGGATAAGCGAGCTCGCGCCTATCTTCCGCCGTCCAGCAAACGCTTGAGCGCCTCGACCGCCTGTTCCGCGCGCCGGTTCAAGGCTCGCTTGTCCTTAAGCCCGTGCGCTGCCAGATCGTGCCCGGCGTCCAGAATCAGCGGCTTCTCGACAATATCGTCCAATAGAATCTTGGCCGTCCGCAGCGACTCATGCAGCATCGATACGGGCGCCGTGCCCTGAAGCGCCTGCAGCATCGCGACGATCCGCTCGGCGTACATCAGCTTGACGAGGCTGTCCGCGCTCATAAGATGCCTGGCCGCGAACTTGATCGTGCGTTCCAACGGGCGGACGTCCTTGCGGTCCCTGACGATTTCCTCCAGCCGGCCGACGGCTTCCCATCCCCGAATCGACAGTTCGCCCGCCAAGGCTTCGATCAGCTCATCGAGCCACTTCGCTTCGTCCTCCGGCGATGCGCCGAACGCTTTGTACGCCTCGTATTCGCCGGCCCGGTACATCCGGATCGTGCTGCCCCCGTACGTCAAATAAATCCGTTTCGCATCCAATTCTTCGTTCATTGCAGTACCGCCTTTATTCCGTTGTTTGCTCACTATCATACCATGCCGGCTGGCGGAGGTCCGCAGCGGAGGCTCCCGTTTTGACTTATTCCCGACATCTAGCGGCTTTAAAATGAGTGATGCGGCGCATGTTTGCGCTGCCGCCCGGCGCGTCCGGGTGTATAATGTGAAGCATTGAGCGCCGAAGGCGACAGACGAGCCGCCGGTATAACGGAGGAAGCCCCATGGGACCGATCATGATCGTAGAAGACGAAGAAGCCATCGCGCGCGTGCTTGCCGCATATGTGCGCAAGGCCGGCTTCGAATGTTTGATTTGCAAGGACGGATCGCAGGCGCTGGCGTCGTTCGAAGCGGCGAAGCCCGTGCTCGTATTGCTGGACGTCATGCTGCCGGGCAAGGACGGCTGGGAGGTGCTGCGCGGGATTCGCGAAAAAAGCGCCTGCCCGGTCATCATGCTCACCGCGCGCGGAGAGGTCGGCGACCGGATTCGGGGACTGAACGAAGGCGCGGACGATTACATCGCCAAGCCGTTCGAGCCGGAGGAGGTCGTCGCCCGGATTCAAGCCGTGCTGCGGCGGCCGCCGCAGTCGCTCGTCGATCCGGATCAGATCGTCTTCGGCAGCCTTCGGATCGACCGGCAATCGCGCAGCGTTTATTTGAACGGCGCCGTCTTGTCCGTCACGCCCCGCGACCTTTCCCTGCTGCTGTTCCTGGCGGAGAATCCGAACCGTCTATTCGAGCGGGAGCAGCTGATCGAGAAGGTATGGGGCATCGATTACGAAGGGAGCGACCGGGCCGTCGACCTGTCGATCAAACGCCTCCGCAGCCTGCTCCTCCATTGGCCCGCGGCAGAAGGCGAGATCCGTACGTTAAGAGGGACGGGGTATCAGCTCTATGCAAATACAAGTCGCTAGCCGGCAAACGCTGCTGAGCCGGTGGACATACCGCTATGCGCTCACGCTGCTCGTCGGCCTGCTCGCGATCGGCGCGGCTTCCGCGCTGTGGATCCGTCAGGACACCGTTCACGAGCGCAAGCAAGCGCTGAAACGGTTCGCCGTCGCGGCCGCCGAGCACGTATCGGGAGCAGACGGAGCGGTCCGGATTCCGGAAGACTTGTACGAGTGGATCGACGGCACCCAGCGCGAATACCGCCTGCCCGGCCAGTTCGCGCTCGCCGTGTACAAAGCTGACGGGACGCTTGCCTTCTATAAGGCCGGGCCCGCCAAAGCGGGGGCCGGGACGCCGCCCGCGCCGGCCGCGCCTAAGCGCGCCGACCGGCTTCAAGCCTACAGGCAGGGCGACGCATACATGCTCATCGTGCCTGTCGGACGGGGCGGCGGCGCGGACGGATCGCTGCTTCTTTCCTACAGCTACGCCGAGCTCGCGCGCGTCGAACAGAATTACGCGCTCATGATCGCGTTGCTGCTCTCCGCCGGCCTGCTCGGCTGGACGATCATCTTCCTGCTGTCCCGCCACTTGCGCAAGCCGATCTACCGTCTGCGCGACGCCCTGCGGCAGATGGAAGCCGGCGATTACCGTATCGACGTGCCGGCCGACATCAAGGAAAAGGAGCTTCACGAGCTGCTCGTTTCCTTCGGCGCGATGGCCGCTCGTCTGGGACGACTGGAGGAGCTGCGTACGGAGCTGCTCGCCGGCGTCACCCACGAGCTTAAGACGCCGGTCGCTTCGATCCGCGGGCTGGTCAGCGCCGTAAGAGACGAGGTCGTGACCGGAGAGGAAGCGGCGGAATTCCTAGACATCTCGCTGGCGCAGACACGGAAGCTGGAGGTCATGGTGGCCGACCTGCTTGAATTCAACGCCTTCGCTTCAGGCAGCATCGTCATCCGCTCCGAACCGATCGACCTGGGCAAACTGCTCGCAGAGGTCGTCTACCAGTGGGGGCTGCCGGATTGGAACGGGGGGCTGGATCTCACGACGGCGCTGCCGGACGCTCCCGCCATGATCGACGGCGACGCGGGACGCATCCAGCAGATCGTCGTCAATCTGTTGAACAACGCAGGCCAGGCAATGGGCGGCAGCGGCAGCATCAAGCTCTCGATCGTACCGCAGCAAGCAGAGCGGATGTACGAGGTCGTCGTGGAGGACGACGGCCCCGGCATTCCGGAGGAGGAGCAGGAACGCATTTTCGAGCGGTACTACAGAGGCTCGGGTAAAAAGCTGTCCGTCGGCGGACTGGGCCTCGGACTGACCTACTGCCGGATGCTGGCGGTCGCCATGGGCGGCAGCCTTGCGCTGCTGCGCAGCTCTCCGCAGGGCACCGCGTTCCGGCTGCTGCTGCCCATGAAGTCTTAAAGCGTACTCCAAACCAGCTACTCGGCAGCCGGTAGCGGAAATAAGTTCCGCTACTGCATCTTACTTTGGCAAAAAAGCCGGCCCCTCAATGAGGAGCCGGCTTGTTGCTTCATGCTTTACTACATGCTTCACTTAATGCGCCGAAGCGCGTTCCTTGCCCTTATCCGCTTCGCCCGCATTTTTGTTGGCAGCTTCGCGGTCCTGCTGCATTTCCTCGACCGACTTGACGTGCAGGCGTGCAGCGCCGCGGTAGCCCTCGCGCGTCGGCAGCAGGTCGCCCGCCGCAAGCCGCGCCTTCGCCTCCGCAATAGAAGCGCCGTACTGCGGCAGCCACTGCTCCTGGGCGACGAGCATCTCGTCGACCATCTGCCAGATCTCCTTCGGATTGCAGACGGCGCCGACTAGCGGATCCATCATGAACGCCTGGCGCAGCAGCTTGTCGTCGCCGTGCACCGCGGCTTCGACGGCCAGACGCTGCACCGAGATGCTGACGTTGCATACCGCGGCAGGCCCGAGCGGCAGATCTCCGATGCGCGGCATCGAGACACCGTTGCGGTCGACGTAACCCGGCGCTTCGATGATGGCGTCGGCAGGCAGATTGGCGATGACGCCATCGTTCACCACGTTGAAGTGCCCGCGATAAACGTGGCCGGTTTCCAGGCCCTCGATGATGTAAGAGCCGTGCTCGTGGCTCCGCTCGCCCGCCTCGTACTTCAGCGCCGGATCCTTCATCCAGTTCGGGAAGTCGGTCTCGAACCAGTTGCGGCCCTCGGTACAGACGCGCAGATAACCGCCCGTCTCCCCGTTGATCCAGCTGCCGATATCGATCCAGTCGTTGATCTCGTCGGGCCGCTTGCGGTACCAAGGTACGTATTCGCTCAGGTGACCGTTCGATTCCGTGCTGTAGTAGCCAAATCGGCGCAGCATGTCGATGCGGACCTTTTCCGTGCGGCTGAAGTCCTCATGCGCCTCGAAGGCCGCGAGCAGCTTGCCGGTCAGGTCCTCCCCGTCGTGCTTGATCTGAACATACCAAGTCTGATGGTTGATACCCGCGCAGACGATATCGACATCCTCCATCTTGAGGCCGAACGCCTGCGCGATTTGCCAGTGGCCGCCCTGTACGCCGTGGCACAGGCCGATCGTCCGCACGCCGCCATACTTGTTGCAGGCCCAGGTAAGCATCGCCATCGGATTGGCGTAGTTCAGCAGCGTCACGTCCGGGGCCGCGACCTCGCGGATATCCTTGCAGATGTCGAGCATCGCGGCGATGCCGCGCTGGCCGTACATGATGCCGCCCGCGCAGAGCGTATCCCCGACGCATTGGTCCACGCCGTACTTCAGCGGAATGTCCACGTCCGTCGCGAACGCCTCGAGGCCGCCTACGCGAATCGTGCAGATGACGTACTTCGCATCCTTAAGCGCCTCTCTGCGGTCGGTCGTGGCGGAGATCCGAATGGCGAGCCCGTTTTCCTCGATATCCCGCTGGCACAGCTGCGTGACCATCTCGAGGTTGTGCGGATTGATATCCGTAAACGCAACCTCGATATTCGCAAACTCAGGCACGCTCAGCAAGTCTCTGAGCAATCCCCGCGTGAACCCGATGCTACCCGCACCGATAAACGTAATTTTGAACGACATGGACCGGTCAGCCTCCTTCTAGATATTCGCCTATGCTTGATCGCAAGCTTTCTTACAGTCATTGTAACGACCGCTCGAGAGGAAGCGTTATCAGAATTCCAGCCTATTCAAGGCTCCCGTTGTCTAAAATTACAGCTTTTCGTTAAGGTTCCATCGGTGGCGTTCTTGGGCGGAACGAAAGTCGGCAGGCGTCATTCCGGTATGCTTTTTAAATAGCGCGTGAAAGTAAGAGCGGCCGGCCACCCCTACGTATTCGCAAATGTCGGCGATCGGAATGTCGGTATGCGACAGCAGCATCTTGGCCCGCTCCATCCGGTGGGCCGTCAAGTACGCCGTCACCGGCTGGCCGACCTGCAGCTTGAACAGACGCTGAAGATAACTCGGATGCAAATTCGCCGCGCCGGCGATATCCCTGAGCATAATATTCCGGTCGTAGTTTTCCTGCATGAAAGCGATCGCCTGCCGCACGTACAGATCCGTCTGCGGGAGCCCGGCCTGGCGGCTCTCGGCCAGAAGCCTGGCGATCCGAAAGAGCACTTGGGCCATCAGCAGTTGAGCCAGCGGACCGCCGTCGCCCCCCTGCAGATCGAGCTCCAGCACGAGGCTTTTCAGCGCGTGGAGCACCTCGTCGGGATCGCTGAGCGTCACGCTCGGACCGGGCGAACGAAGGAGCGCGTCCAGCGCGGCATCTTCGCCGGCAAGCCTTCGAAGCGGCGGCACCACGCCGTCGGCGGCCGACAGGTCGAACTCCACGTTCAGCATCCGGCAAGCGCGATCGACTTGAAGCCGGTGCGGGATATTCGCGTTGAGTACGATGAAGTCTCCCTTGCGGAGCGGATGCGCCGATTCTCGGCCGCTCCCCGCGTCGATCGCAACCAGGCATTCGCCCGTCATGACGTACATAATCTCGGTCGAATCGTGGGTATGAGGGTCCATCCGGTAGACCGCCCACTCCTTAAAATAATAAGCATGGACACGCGGGCGGCAATCGCCGTTTTTCCACGCCTCATGGAACAATCCTTTATGCGCTTCCATACTTCCGCCCTCCCGTCTTGCCCATCTTATCGCATCGGACGCGCAAAGTGGAAGCCGCGCCCGGAATCGCGTATACTGGAAATAACGCATTCATCGACAGAAGGTGACTTTCTATTCATGGAAGAACAGAATGACCTGATCAAGCTGAAGCAAGCCTACAGCGAGCTTGGATTGCCCGAGGACGCGGACCGGGAGGCGCTCGACAACCGCTACTACGTACTCATGCGGAGGGCGCGCACGCAGAAGATGCGCGAACACGGCGAAGCGCCGGCCGGCGAGCGCGTCGACGAGGACAAGGTCAACGCAGCCTACCGGTTCATCAAGGACTACGAGGAAGCGCAGGCCAAGGACGCATACGCCCGCGAGACTTACGGCAGCAACCCGAAGAAGGCGGCCCGCGCCGTGAAGCGCGCCCACTTTTTCCACTATTACAAGCTTCATATTTTAGGCGCCATCGTACTTCTCATCGCCATCGGCTACGGCATCAAGAGCTACGTCGATCACCGGCACGAGCAGGCGGAGCTCGCCAAGCTCCCTCCCGTCGATGTCTCGGTCATGTTTTTCGGCAATTATTTGTACGGAGACGGCATCAACCCCGACATGACGAACGTCGAGGCGGATATTCTGAAGCAGTTCCCAGACTGGAAGCGCGTCGTCGCGGCACTCACTTACGTGCCGGCCGAGACCCGCAGCGAACAGGATATGGCGCTCCTTCAGAAGAGCATGCTCGTCCTCATGACGGACAAATCGGACTTGTACATCATGGACAAGATCAATTTCGAAAAGCTGGCGCCCCAACAGGGACTTTTGTCGCTTGACGGAGACGACATCCCCGAGAGCGTCCAGATCAAGTCCAAGACGGACGAAGATACGTCCGAACATGTTTACGGCGTGGATCTGAGCGGCTCGTCCCTCATGAAGGCGCTTGGTCTCCAGGGAACCACCGAGTTTATCGCCGGGATCCGCGGCAATGCCAAGCACCCCGACCAAGCCAAGGCATTTATCCGGCATTATTTGGGCGGTTCCTAACCGGTTCTCAATCGACCTTTCATAGCCAGATCTCCCGAAGCCCGACCGTGCGTTTTTCCGCCGGCGGGCTTTTCCATTCCCTGGTTTAATCTTCGATAGGCCCGGGTAAAAAGACGTACATTCCACTACGGGAAACTGGAGGCGATCCATATGTTCGTTCACGGCAAGTGCATCGGCCGGACGTTGTATGTGAAAACCCGCTCCGGACGCTGGGTCCATCTCAAGACGCTAAAACAAGAATAATTCCGATTCATACGGTTTCGCTTGAACGGCCGCTTCGACGCAGAAGCGGCCTTTTGATTGGCCTTTTTTTTGCGGTGCGGCGATTCGCCGCACGCGCATGAAGGGTATAAGTTATGTATCAAAGACTTCGGAGGTACGACATGTCTTCCACCTTTCTATTTATGCTGTGTCTGGTCGATGTCGTCGCCGCATCCGTTCTGCTGGCCACCGGCGTAAGTCCGGGCGTCGGCGTCACGATGCTCGTGGCGGGCTGCATCGTTTCTCTCGTCGGGGTATTCACGATCGTGCAGGCCGCGGCTCCCGCGCAGCGCGTCGAACGCAGGGCTTATAGCGGCAAGAGTCTGACGCGTTGATGTTTTTTCGTTTTTTTAATTTCGCGCACCCGGACCGGGTGCGTTTTTTTATTGGCCGTTTCGACACTCCTTCTCGTATAATGTGAATAAATATGACTAATACCGGAGGACCGCTATGGGAAAATGGCTTATGACCCTCTTATACTTGGCGGTGTCCGTCTTCCTGACGCGCCTGATTCCGTTCTCTTCTTTTTTCCGCAACCTTGACACGATGATGCATGAATTCTGCCATGCGCTGGTCGCGCTGCTGCTCTCCGGCCAGGTGCTCGGCATCGAGCTCCATTCGGATCACAGCGGCGTCACTTATACGCTGCTCTCCTCCTCCTGGTCGTCGCTCCCGGTCTCCATGTCCGGCTACGTCGGCGCTTCGCTGTTCTCCCTGCTCTTGTTCGCGCTTCACCGCCGCCGGGCGCAGCGGCTCGGACTCGCGCTGATCGTCGCCGTCGCGGCCATCATGCTCATTTTGTTCGTACACGGCGGATTCGGCATGGCCTGGCTCGCGATCTTCATCGCGTTGACCGGAACGATGCTGTTCCTGGGTCCCAAGATCCGCAGCTTTTATTATTTGCTGCTGGCTTTCCTGACGCTCGAAGAATCCGCGCTCGGTCCGATCACGCTCGCGCTTACCGCGCTAAGCAGTCCCACAAGAGCCGGCGACGCGACGAATCTGGCGAACGCGACGGGCGTGCCCGCCATCTTTTGGGCGCTGCTGTTCGTGCTCGTCTCCGTTGCCTGCGCGACCCGCTCGCTTCAGCTGTTCCTCCGCGGCAAAAAAGAAGACAAGGCATACGGGCGCTAACCGCGCGTCCGATGCCTTGTCCGTCCTCACTTGATATAAACGCTGCCGAACGGCAGCACCTCGCGCAGCAGCCGCTTGAACCAGCCGTCCCCATGCAGCTGCTCGGCCAGTCCTGGGTCAGGCGAGCCGACCTGGATCAAGGCCGGTCCGCATCCCGTCAGCTGCCACTGCACGTTCATATGCTGGCTCGCGAGCGTGTTGCCGTAGACGGACAACCTTACGTCCGCCCGCTCCGGATAAGCGACGAGCGCGCCGGATTCCGCATATAACGGCACCTCCGGATTCAGCTCGACCGACGCGAGATCCCCCGAAGCGAATACGCCCACGCGGCCCGGACCCGAGAAGCGCATGCGCACCCATTCTCTGGTGATCCATGCCGTCTTGATCTTCTGGATGCGGCTCTGCATCCGAAGGCCTTCCGTATAAAAAAGCACGTGGCGAAAGTTGAACATCAGGTCGCTGTCCTCCGGAATATCGATCACGGTCAGACTGCAGCCCGCGGGCAAGCCGAGGATGAGCTCGGCCGGTCCGGCTAGGCGAGAACGGATCCACTTGCGCTTGCGGTATGCGTTGGCCAGGTCCATAATGCGGTCTTCGCGCTGTGCGGGCCTGCCCTGAAAGGCAACGATGGCTCTCGGATGAAGGACATGCAGCGCCTCGCCTTCGTCCAACGCGATGCGCACCTGTCCAAGCGGCGCCGGGGTCGTAATTTCCATAGGCTAGGTCCTCCAGCTGCCGCTGCGCTGCCGCCGCCAGACCGAGTAGCGCCACAGCCGGATCGTCAGCAAATAGAGCAAGCCCAGCCCCAGCACCGCGGCGATACTATAGGCGGTTTTGCGGGTCAGCGCCGCGCGCGCCCGCTGCTTGTCGGTCATGGCCGCAAGCTGGGCGTTCAACGCGTCGTTCTGATCCGCCAGCGCTTTGTTGCGTTCGCTCAGCGCCTGGGTTTCCGCCAGATACTGTTCCGTCTGGCTCTGCATTTCTTCGGCTCGCCGGTTAAGCTCTTCCGTCTGCGCCTGCAGCTTCTCCTGGCTTTCAATATATTGATCTCTCAGCTCGTCCACTTTTTCGGGCGTCTGGTATATATCCTTGAAGCGGTCGTACATGGTAGCCGCGGAGGCCTCGGACGAAGCGTAAACGAACAGGAAAACGGCGCAAGCCGCGGTCAGAAGCAAAGCCCGTCTGCGTCCGGCTACCGATCGAATCTTACGTAAGGTGGTCATGGTTCTGCTCCTCTCCGCTGCTCCGCAGCCCTATGATTTTCTATTCTAGCACGATTCGGCAGCAATCGCCCGAATGCGAGCCTACAGCGCCTCGATAATATCGCCCGCGATAAGCGATGCGGCCTGCGGACGCGAGGCGGCTGCGCGGTCTCCGGCCAGGCCGTGCCAATAAACGCCGTACGCCGCCGCCTCAAGCGCGCCGAGGCCTTGTCCGAGCAAGCCGCCGATAATGCCGGCGAGCGCATCTCCCGCGCCTCCGGTCGCCATGCCCGGGTTGCCGGTCGTATTAATAAACGCACGCCCGTCCGGCGAAGCGACGACCGTGCGGGAGCCCTTCAGCACCACGGTCACGCCGTGACGCGCCGCATAGTCCCGCGCGAGACCGATCCGGTCGCGCTGCGTCTCGGGCACCGTCAAGCCCGCGAGCCGCGCCATCTCGCCCGGATGCGGCGTTATGACCGTCGGCGCATCGCGCTGCGGCCATGCGCCGGGCTGCGCGCCGGCGTCCGCGATCATGTTGAGCGCGTCGGCATCGACCAGAACCGGCGCCTGCACGCGTTCCAGCAGGCTGCGCAGCCATGCGCCGTCGCCGTCCCAGCGTCCCATGCCCGGACCGACGACGAGCGCATCGACGCCCGCTGCCGCCTCGGCCAGTTGCCCGGGCTTCACCTGCCGCCACTCCCCGGCGCCCTCGTCCGGGATCGCCCGCAGCATAATCTCCGGCGCAAAGCCCCGCAGCCCAGGCGCAGCTGCCGCCGGCTGCGCCCAGCTGACCAGACCGCTGCCGGCGCGCAGGGCGGCGCGGGCGCTCAGGAGCCCGGCGCCGCTCATGAGCGAGGATCCCGCCGCGACCAGCACATGGCCGTACGTGCCTTTGTGCGAATCCGCCTCCCGCTGCAGCGGGAACGTCAGTCCCAGCTTCGCCTTAAGCGATTCGGCATTCAATAGACAAGTGTTGACGCCGGCCCGCTCAGCCGCCCCGGCGGGAATGCCGATCCGCCGCACGGCGACCTCGCCGGCATGCGCGGCGCCGGGATGCTGATGGAGACCTCGCTTCGCGTAGGCCAGCGCTACGGTCACCTTCGCGACCATGCACGCCTTTGCGACGGCGCCGGTATCCGCGTCCAATCCGCTCGGGATATCGACGGCAACGACCGGCAGGCCGCTCTTTACGGCCGCTCCGATCAACGCAGCATAAGGCGCGCGCGGCTCTCCCGTGCCGCCGGTGCCGAGCAGCGCGTCGATCAAGCCGTCGTATCCGGCGAACCAGTCGGCGTCCGCCGAGTCGGCGCTTGAATCGGGCTGCGCGTATACCTGCGCAGGAATGCCCAGCCGGCTCGCGATATCCCGCTGCAGCGCGGCGGCGCCGCGCATCCGTTCCGGGGACTCGGCATACAGCACGGCGACGCGGTAACCCATGTCCCTGAGGTGCCGCGCGCAGACGAGCCCGTCTCCGCCATTGTTGCCTTTGCCCGCAAGGATCAGCCAGCTAGAATTCGCGCCGTTGCCGGCCGCTTCGGCATATCGTCCTGCTTCTTCAGCGACCGCTCGTCCCGCATTTTCCATTAACGCCTCCTGCGGAATGCCTAGTTCCTCGATCGTACGCCTATCGATCGCCTGCATTTCTGCGGAAGTCACGAGTTCCATCCCGCTTTCTCCTCCTTATATTGAATTATTAAACAATTTTAACTTGCCAACTGCGGTAAATTTTCTTCTTTATTCGCTTCTTGCAGTATTAATTTGTTACTATTATAGGAGGATGGGAGGAGATCGTTATCGATGTCCGATATACTGACACAGCTTAAAGAACGAACCGCGCCGCAGCATCAACGAGCGGAGCAGAACGAATATACGGCCGCAATGCTGGACCGCACGATGACGCTTGAGCAATACCAGGAATACCTGGCTTTATTTTATGGCTTCATCCTCCCTCTCGAACGCGCATTCGAAGCAAGGCCGGAATGGGACGAGCTTCGGTTCGATATCGGCGCCCGGACGAAGCACCGCTTGATCGAAGCGGACCTGCACGCTCTCGGATGGGATTCGCGCGCGATCGATAACTTGCCGCTCTGCCAAGCGCTGCCCGACCTGTCGTCATTTCCCCGAATCCTCGGATGTATGTACGTGCTCGAAGGCTCTACGTTGGGCGGCCAGATGCTCACGAAGCTGTTGATGAAATATCTGCCGGTATCGCCGGATACGAATGCCCGTTACTTCAACAGCTACGGACCGGACGTACGCGAGCGCTGGTCCGAATTCCGCGAACTGCTGTCCGCTCATGCGCGCAACGAGGAGGATGAACGCGAGATGCTGGCGGCGGCCGGCGAAACCTTCGATCGCTTGCGCGATTGGATCGAAGCTCCGAACGGGACGGTTTCCCGATAATATTCGAAAAAGGCTGGTGTGTAATGACCGATGATTACGACAACGATATCGAGAACGAACTGAATCGCTCGCTGCTAACCGAAGGCGACTTTACGAACGAACCGATCGACCTGACCAACTGCGAGAAAGAACCGATTCATATTCCAGGCATGATACAGCCCCATGGCGTGCTGCTCGCTGTAACGAACGACGACGCGCATACGGTCGTGCAGTGCAGCCGCAATACCGATCTGTTGCTCGGAGCGCCTGCAGAGTCGCTGCTCGGGCAGCCGCTGTCTGCCGTTATCGGGGAACGGGCGCTCGCGTTTATCGAGGAGTCTCTCGCCCGTCCAGCCTCAGGAGACAAGCAGCATTTTCTGGAGATGACGATCGATCTGCCCGACGGACCGGCGGAATTTTTCGCGATCCTCCACGTCAGCGACGATCTTCTGGTCGTCGAGCTGGAGCGCCCCACGGACGACGATGCGCCCGTCGTCAACGACTTCGAATGGGTGCAGGCCTTCTTTACGCGCATCAAGCGCACGCATAGCCGGGCCGGAGCCAGCCAGGTTGCCGCAGAGCTCGTCAAGGATATCCTCGGCTACGATCGCGTGATGGTATACGAGTTCGATGCGGACTGGAACGGCAAAGTCATCGCCGAAGCGAAAAACAGTACGATGGAACCTTTCCTAGGCCATCACTACCCCGCTTCGGACATTCCGAAGCAAGCCAGAGCGCTGTACGTGCGCAATTGGGTGCGCACGATCGTCGATATGGACTACGAGCCAGTGCCGGTCATACCTACGCTTCAACCCTCCGGCAAACCGCTGAACTTAAGCCTTTCCGTCCTGCGCAGCGTCTCTCCGATCCATATCGAGTATATGAAAAATATGGGCGTAGGCGCCACCATGACGATCTCGCTCATCCATGGGGGCGAGCTGTGGGGCATGATCGCCTGCCACCATGATACGCCCAAGTACGTGCCGCACCGGCAGCGCAATCTCTGCAATTTCCTGGGCTCGTTTTTCTCCAGCGAGCTTCACCAGCGCCAGCGGCTCGACGATTATCAAGACGAGCTTCAGCTCAAATCGCTGGCGCAGCGGCTGGCGCGCATCTTCGGCGCGCCGGGCACGCCCGAACAGCTGAAGAGCAAGCTGAGCGCGGACGAGGATGCGCTGCTGTCCGTGATGAACGCTTCGGGCGCCGCCGTCCAGTTCAAGGGACGCCTCCTGTTGTTCGGCAGCACGCCGGGCGCCGCCGAGATCGTCAAGCTGTCGGTGTGGCTGAGCCAGCAGGCGGAAGATTATGCGTATCATACGAGCCGGCTCTCCTCGGTTTACCCGCCGGCAGCCGCATATCCGGACAAAGCGGCAGGCGTCGTGTTCCTCTCGCTCTCTTCGGATTATCGCGACCATATTCTTTGGTTCAGGCCCGAGGTCGTCCAGACGGTAACCTGGGCGGGCGACCCCGCCAAAGCCGTCGTGCGAATCGGCGAGGGCTACCGGATCTCGCCGCGCAAATCGTTCGAGGCGTGGCAGGAGGTCGTCACGAATACGTCTCTTCCCTGGGAGCCCAAGGAGATTCATACGCTGGCCGACTTGAAGTCGATCGCGCTCAAGCAGACGGAAGAGGATCTGCGGCTGGCCGAGGAAAAGTCGATTTTGTACGCGCGCACGCTGAAGGAAAACGAGTCGCGTTACTTGCAGCTGATGGAGTATTCGGCAGTCGCGTTCGTCACGCTGACCGAAGGCCGGATCGTGTTCGCGAACTTAGAAGCCGCACGCCTGTTGAACGTCCCCGGTGCGGCGGATCTGATCGGCCGCGAGCTCGCCGACTGGATCGATCCGTCGTCCGAGACAGAGCTTGCGGAAATGCTTGGCCGCATCGTGGCGGCTGCGACGCAGCTTAGATCCTGCCGTCTCCGGATGAACGCCGCCCCCGAAGCATCGGGCGCCCCGGTCGAGCTGGAGATGACGCTTGCCCATGTCGTCTACGGCGGCAAGCCGTCGATCATGGCGATCGCCCGTGAAGCGTCGGGCGATGCCGGACAAGAAAATCTGTTCACCGAGGTGACGCGGGAGCTGTCCCGCTACATCCATACGGACAGCTTGACCGAGCTGCCCAACAGACGCTGCTTCGACGAAAACCTGGCCAAAGATTGGCAGCTGTGCGCGGACAACGGCAAAGCGATGGCGGTCGTCATGCTGGATCTCGATAATTTCCGATCGTACAACGCGATGTTCGGCTATCAAGGCGCCGACAACTGTCTACGTTGGGTCGCCGAGTCGCTGAGCGCGGTCGGGAATCTGCGAAATGCGGTCATCTCCAGATACGGCGGCGCTTCATTCGTGCTGACGCTGGCCGAGGAGCCTACGCCCGAAGGCCAAGCGAGCGTCGACATGCTCGCCGATCAACTCCGTCAGACGGTCATCTCGCTGCAGATTCCGCATCCGCAGCCCGGCATCGGCGAGTATCTGACGGCAAGCGTCGGCGTCGCGATCGAGACCAACGCCAGCGAAGGAACCTCCTCGGAGCTGGTCGCACGAGCCGAAAAGGCGCTCGCAATCGCCAAAGCCGAAGGGAAAAACCGTGTTTTCGCGCTGTAACTGTCAACACGTCAAACCCGGCTCGCGATCAAGACGCGAAGCCGGGGTTTTTGACGATCTGGCGCGAAGCCGGATCTGCTGCAGATCAAGGCGCGAAACCGGATCTGCTGATCTTCAGCTCGTCTTCCCGGTAACACGCCCGGAGCCGGTCGTACACGATTCGCCACGAATGCGGCGAATACCACTCGGTCATGCCGAGCTGCGCGTACATCGGCTCGAGTCCCAGTCTTCTCGTTCGGCGCCCGCCGCTGCCGTCACCCATCTCGTAGTCGTCGATGACGACGCGGTCCGTCACCGGCCTCAACAAAGCCGGCAAACGCTCGCTGCTGGGCAGTACGGGCGCGACGGCCGCCTGGACGGGGACGCCGGCTTCCTTGAGCCGGGCGAGCGCCTTCAGTCGCGCTGCGATCGGCGGAGCGGCTGGCGAAAAGACGCGGCGTACCGCCTCCAGGTCAGTCTCGATGGTCATGCTCACGCGGACGCGGCTGCCCATTCGCAGCAGCAGGTCGATATCGCGCGTCACCAGCGGGCTGCGCGTCTGCACGAGCAGGAAGTCCGGCGGCATCTCCGCCATCGCCTCGAGCAGCGACCGCGTGACCTGCTCCCGATACTCGGCGGGCTGATAGGGATCCGTGCTGGAGGACATAAAGATGCGGACCGGACCTTTGGCAGCGGCACGGGCAAGCTCCCGGCGCAGGAGCTCGCCCGCGCCTTGCTTGACGTCCACCCACGTTCCCCAGGCTTCTTCGCGGAACGCGGCGACCGGCATGCCCCTCACGTAGCAGTAGGTGCAGCCAAATGCGCAGCCCCCGTACGGGTTCAGCGTATGCGTATAATCTTCAAGAAAGCCCATCGCTCGATTCAGCAGCGACTTGGGCTTTTTATATTGCACCTTCGGCTGGTTGCTCACGGCTGGCGACACCTCGCGTAAATGAGTGAGAAGCGATGACTCTCGGGAAAGGGCCGGAGTCGGTCGCCATTGGCACGGCAACTTCGGGGCTGGGGGCGAAGGGCAGAACGGCAATTTGCTGCGCGAAGCGCTCCTGGACGCGAGCCCGAGTCGCTCGAAGGCGCTTCCGACCCGAGATAAGCGCTTTTGGGCGGAAAAACCGTACAACTCGCACAGAAACCGCCGCTGTAGCCGGAGTTACACGGAAAAACCGCACAACTCGCACAGAAACCGCCGCTGTAGCCAGAGTTACACGGAAAAACCGCACAACTCGCACAGAAACCGCCGCTGTAGCCAGAGTTACACGGAAAAACCGCACAACTCGCACAGAAACCGCCGCTGTAGCCGGAGTTACACGGAAAAACCACGTAACTACCGGCAGAAACCGCCGCTGTGGCAAGAGTTACACGGAAAAACCACGTAACTACCGGCAGAAATCCACAAGCCTACGGTGATGTCACTTTCTTTTTGTCTCTTCCAATATATCAGCAAGGTTACGAAATACGAGGGTCCCGACTTTGCGTTACAATGGGAACGGAGGAGGATGATCATGCCCTACGAACCGACGTTAACCCTCGCTACGCCGGAGGATTATCGTTTTTCCGCCAACCTGGGTTACTTGATGCGCTCCCCTAAAGAGTGCCTGCATCATATTCGAGATGAACGCTTGTACAAGGCGCTTCCGCTGGAGGGAACGCCGGTCGTGGAGATCGGCTCCGCCAGCGACGGCGCGCTGCTCGTCGCGTTCGCGGGCGATCGCGGCAGTCCGAGCGAGCAAGTCCGGGAGTCCGCTGTCGCCTACATCCGGGAGTGGCTCGATCTGGATACGGATCTCGCGCCGTTCTACCGGCTTGCCGCCGAGGATCCGATCCTGGCTGCCGCGGCGTCCATGCACAGAGGTCTGCGTCTGGTCGGCATTCCCGACCTGTTCGAGGCGATGGCATGGGGCATCCTCGGTCAGCAGATTAATCTCGCCTTCGCCTATACGCTCAAAGCGCGCCTGGTGGAAGCGTACGGCGGCCGAATCGCCTGCGACGGCAACGCTTATTGGACGTTCCCCCAGCCTGAGGTCATCGCCGGCCTGGAAGTCAAGGACCTGCTGCCGCTGAAGCTGACGGTCAAAAAATGCGAATATCTCATTCACGCGGCCGCGCTGATCGCCGGCGGAACGCTGTCCAAGGGGATGCTGCAGGAACTGGGATACCGCGAAGCGGAAAAAGCGCTCGTGCGCATTCGCGGCATCGGTCCGTGGACCGCGAACTATGTGCTGATGCGCTGCCTGCGGATGAAGGATGCTTTTCCGATCGACGACGTCGGCCTGCATCATGCGATTCGCCACGTCACGGGGAGTAACGCCAAGCCGCCTCGCGAGGAGATCTTGCGGCTGTCCGCAGGCTGGCGCGGCTGGGAGTCGTATGCGACATTTTATCTGTGGCGATTGCTCTACTGAACGGGCATGCCACGCAATCGACTAGGCAGTCGGCAAGTCAGCAGTTGAAAATCACCAACTGACAAATGGTACTGGCAATCAGCAGCCGGCAATCGTGCCGGCACGATTGCCGGCGGTCAAGCCCGGCCGCCCCGCTCCAGCTCGAGCAGCTTGCTCTTCATGCCGAGCCCGCCGCGATAGCCCGTGATGGCTCCGCTCTTGCCGACGACGCGGTGGCAGGGCACGCAGACGAGCACGGGATTGGCGCCGATCGCCGCGCCGACCGCGCGCATCGCGGCAGGCTTGTCTACGAGTGCGGCGATGTCGCTGTACGAGCGCGTCTCGCCGTAGGGGATGCCTAGCAGCGCTTGCCATACGGCCTGCTGGAACGCAGTTCCCCGGGCATCGACGGGCGCCTCGAACGTACGGCGGACGCCGTCCATATATTCGGCCAGCTCGCGCGCGTACGGCGCCAGCCCCGCATCGTCCCGGACGAGCTCCGCTCCCCGGATCCGTGCGTTCACCCACGACTCCAGCTGTTCGTACGGCATGTCCGGCGAGCCGACATAACAAAGCCCCCGGTCCGTGGCCGCGGCATACAGCCGCCAATTCCCGTGCTCGATTCGCGTCCAACGGACGATTTCGCCTGTCTGCAGGTTGTTCATTCCGACACCTCCACGTAAGCCGGCCGGCCTCCCAGTCTTCTGAATTCGCTGGGCGTCGTGCCGGTTCTCTGTTTAAAAACGGTAATAAAATAAGGAACGCTGCCAAAGCCTACCGCATCGGCGATCTCGGCCATCGGCATGCTCGTCGTCTCGAGCAGCTCGGTCGCCCGCGCGATGCGGGTGCGCTGCACGTATTCGACGGGCGTGACGCCCGCGATCCGTTTGAATATACGATGCAAATGATAAGGGCTGCCCCGATACAGCTCCGCGAGGCGGTCCAGCGTGATCGGCTCATAGTAGCAGCGATCGATGAATTCCGTCATCTGACCGATCCACTCCGCGTCAGGCAGCTTCCTGTCCGTCGGCCTGCAACGCTTGCAGGGACGATAGCCCGCAGCCATCGCCGGATCCGAATCCGCGAAGACCCGCACGTTCTCCCGCTTGGGCGCCCGCGATTTGCAAGAAGGACGGCAAAAAATGCCTGTCGTCATGACCGCGTACCGGAAGCGGTCGTTGTATGCCGCGTCGTTGCCGACGATTGCCGTCCATTGCGCCTCGTCAGGCGCTTCGCCCGCGTACGTTTTATTCCTGTTGTCGACGCCCATCTGCATCACCTCCCCCCAAGTATACCCGCAATCCCCGACGCCCGTAAGGATTTCGGATTACAATCGCAAGATTTCGAAATTAGCCGCCTAAGCCCGCAAAAGATCCGATTGACTCGGATGATCGTCAGTGGCATAATGTACGCGTGTACATTGTTGAATTTTAGAAATGATATAACGCGGCGTACGCGCTTGGAGAGGAGTCTCAAAACATGGCTACGCGCAGGGAAGTCGCCGATCTGGCCGGCGTGTCCGAGGCGACGGTGTCCCGCGTGATGAACGGCGTCGGACCGATCAAGGAAGATACGCGGCGCAAGGTGGCCGCTGCCGCAGCCGAGCTCGGCTATCAATTGAACGCGCTCGCTTCCGGCTTCGCCAAAGGAAGAAGCGGCAACATCGGCGTCGTCCTGCCGCATGTGCCGAAGGTCAGGCTGTTCTCCACTTACTACTTTTCCGAGATTCTGAGCGGCATCGGAGATGTCCTCCATCAGGCGGGGTACGGTCTCCTGCTCCTCTACCGCAATCCGCAAGCGCGGTACGACTACGTATCGCTGTACCGGACGCGCAGGGTCGACGCCTGCCTGATTCTTGGCGCGAGCGCGCTGCCCGAGGAGCAAGCTTCCGTGTTCGCACTGGCCGACGAAGGCTTGCCCTGCTGCGTCGTCGACCAGCGCTATTCACGGGCGGGGCTGCCTTGCGTGGGCGCAGATCACCGGGCGGGCGCTTATGCGGCAGCGCGGTACATGCTGGACGCCGGTCACCGCCGCATCGGCTTTTTGAACGGCTCGCCGCATTACTCCAACAGCGCGGACCGCTACGAGGGATACAGGCAAGCGCTCGCCGAGTCCGGCCTGTATCCGGACCCTGAGCATCTGTTCGAAGGCAACTACAGCCGCAAGAGCGGTCACGAAGCCGCAGGCGTTATCTTCGAACGGCTCGCGGCGTTGGACGGCCTGCTGTGCGCGAACGACCGGATGGCGATCGGCGCGATCCAGGGGCTGCGCGAACGCGGCGTCGCGGTGCCCGAGCGGCTGCCCGTGATCGGTTACGACAATTCGGACGCCTCCAGCCTGACCGATCCTCCGCTGACGACGGTCGAGGTGCCATTTTACGAAATGGGAAGGCTCGCCGCCGAATCGGTGCTGGCGCGGTTGGCCGGCGAGTCCGGGGTCGCGAGCGGCAATGACGCCATCGGAGTCGCGGAAGGCGCAGCGGTATATCAGGCAAACGGTTCGAACCCGGTCGCAGACGACGTGCTGCTGCCGACGCAACTCATCATAAGACGCTCCTGCTAAGGGCGCGCAACCGAAAGGAACGGGATAGGACATGGCTAAAAAAGCGTTGATCGTATGGGGCGGCTGGGACGGTCATCAGCCCAAGGAGGTCGCCCAGCTGTTTCGCGCGATGCTAGCCGCCGAGGGCTTCGAGGTTGAGGTATCGGATACGCTCGAGGCGTTCGCCGACAAGGAAAAGCTCATGGGGCTCGACCTGATCGTACCGGCCTGGACGATGGGCAAGATCGAGCAGGAATGGGTGAACAACGTATCCGCGGCCGTCCAGGCGGGAACCGGGCTCGCAGGATGCCACGGCGGCATGTGCGACGCTTTCCGCGAGAATACCGACTGGCAGTTCATGACCGGCGGCCAATGGGTGGCCCATCCCGGCAACGACGGCACCGAGTATGTCGTCAACGTGAAACACAGCTCGAGCCCGCTCGTCGCAGGCATGCCCGACTTTACCGTTAGCACCGAGCAATATTACCTGCATATCGATCCCGCGATCGAGGTGCTGGCCACGACCCGTTTCCCGATCGCCCCCGGGCCGCATTCGCCCAACAAGGCCGTCGACATGCCGGTCGTATGGACGAAGCGCTGGGGACAAGGACGCGTGTACTACAATTCGCTGGGCCACCAAGCCGACGTCGTCGCGCTGCCCGAAGTGTCGGAGCTGATGCGCAGAGGCTTCCTGTGGTGCGCGGAGGGCAAGACCGCCGGCGCGGCCGACTATGCGGCTGACGGGACTTATACGGGCATGCAGGACAACCAGCTGTAATTTGGAAAAAAAGATCGAGAGGGGAACGTTACGGTGGGGAACAAAGTAAAGGTCGGCATTATCGGCACGGGCAACATTAGCGGCATCTACCTGCAGAACGGCGGGCGCTTCGGCTCGATGGAGATCGTCGCCTGCGCGGACCTTGACGTCGCCAGAGCCAAGGCGAAGGCCGAAGAGCACGGCATTCGCGGACTGTCCGTCGAGGAACTGCTCGCGGATCCGGATATTCAGATGGTCATCAATCTGACGATCCCGCAAGCGCATGCGACCGTATGCCTGCAGGCGCTGCAAGCCGGCAAGCACGTCTACGTGGAAAAGCCCTTCGCGGTCAAGCGCGAGGAAGCCCGCGAAGTGGTCGAGTTGGCCCGCCAGAAGGGGCTGCTCGTCGGCAGCGCGCCCGACACGTTCCTCGGCGGCGGCATCCAGACATGCATCAAGCTGATCGAAGACGGCTGGATCGGCACGCCGATCGGCGCGACCGCGTTCATGGTCGGCGGCGGGCACGAGAGCTGGCATCCCGATCCGGCGTTTTACTACAAGACGGGCGGCGGTCCGATGTTCGACATGGGTCCGTACTACCTGACCGCGCTCGTGGCGCTGCTCGGCCCGATCGCCGCCGTGAGCGGCGCCGCCCGTATCTCGTATCCCGAGCGGACGATCACGAGCAAGCCGAAAAACGGCCAGAAGATCGAAGTCGAGGTGCCGACTCATGTCGCGGGCATCATGGAGTTCGCGGCCGGCCCCATCGGCACCATCCTGACGAGCTTCGACGCACCGGGCGGCGCGCAGCTGCCCTTCATCGAGATCTACGGCAGCGGCGGCACGCTTCAGGTGCCGGACCCCAACTCGTTCGGCGGCCCGATCCGCATCCGCCGCGCCGGCTCCGGCGACTGGTCCGAGCTGCCGCTGACGCACGGCTATGCGAACAACGCCCGCGGCCTCGGCGCCGCTGACATGGCGCAAGCGATCCTGACCGGTCGCCCGCATCGCGCCAACGGCGAGCTGGCCTATCACGTGCTTGAAGCGATGCACGGCTTCCACGACGCGGCCGAGCAAGGCGTGCGTTACCGCATGCACAGCACGTGCGAGAAGCCCGCGCCGCTGCCGCTCGGCCTGCGCGAGGGCGAGCTCGACGCCTGATCGATAACACGACCCCGACGCCTCCATACCGGAGGCGTCGGGGTCGCTTTTAATTCGTAATCCGTATAAAGTCGACTTTGACCGTACCGGCCGCCGTCAGCGGATCGAACCGCAGCTGCCTGATGCTGCCCGTCCAGCCGGCGACCGCCCCCATGTCCGCCACGTACTCCATATAATCGCTGGTGGCCAACAGCGGAATCGTAACCGACTTCGCCGCGTTCCAAGTCGTGTCCGTCGTCGTCGTAAAGAAAATTTGCGCCGTCGTGTTCGACGATAGGTTCTGCAATCGGATGCGGACGTAACGGTTGATCAAGGCATTATCGATCGCCAGATTGTCCGGAGAGTAAATATAGGGATCGGTTCCCGCGGAGGTCAGGTTCAGGCTGCCGCCCGACACCGTCATGGACGAGATCTGATTGCCCGCGGTCCAGCCTTCGGCATCGGTATCCGTTCCAAATTCCCAGCTCTTGCTCGCGCCGGAGCCAAGCGCGGTTACCTGGATAAAGTCGACGTTCATCGTGCCGCTCTTCGAGATCGGATCCAGGCGCAGCTGCTTGATCGAGCCGGTCCAATTCGGGTTGACGCCCAGATCCACCACGTAAGTCGAATAATCGGGCGCATTCTCCTTGGTGACGAACAATACCGACTTCGACGCGCTCCAGGCGGTGTCCGTCGTCGTCGTGAAGAAGAGCTGCGCCATCGGGTCGTTCGTGTTGTTCTTCAGGCGGATTCTCAAATAACGATTGGCAGCCGGACTGTTCAGGTTGTCCGCGGAGACGATATAGGGATCGCTTCCGCTGCTCGTCAGCGTAAGAATACCTCCGGATACGGTGCCGGCGATTTGGTTGGCCATCGTCCAGTTTTCCAGATTGCCGGCCGTGCCGAAGTCCCACTGCAATCCATAGTTCGTATAGGCGATCGACGGCGCCCAGCTGACCGCGTCGGATGCGTTGTTCCCCGCCGAACCCGCGGACACCTCGAATCTCAATTCGTCGCCCGCGCCCACGGCGATTCCGTCCAGTATGGCTTCATAGCCGATCCGATCTCCCGCGGCGACCGACTGATCCGCCGAGGCGGGCCAGATTCGCGTGCCGTTCTTGGCGATGCGGACGACAACGCCGTCCCCGCCTTCTTCCGCCATCAGCACGCGCGCGCGCAAGCTGACGATCCCTTGGATCGGCGCCGTCCATACCCGTGCCACCTTGCAGTTCGCGCAAGCCGAAGGCTGGAGCTCGAACGCGGAGACACTAGGGAAGGCTGTCGCGGCGGACGGCTGCCACTGCTTTTTCGCGGTGTCGTAAGAAGCAAGATTCGTCCAGGACGCGCCATCGTAGGCTTTGGATGTCCAATTGCCCAAGCCTTGAGACGAGCCGAAGCTCGCCGATGCGTGAGCGATGGCGGAGACCGACTTGATCGGCTGGTTGTTCGAGACGGAGAAGCCGCTGTAGTCCGCGCCATCCTCGTACAGGAACGCATTCGCCTCATGATAGAGATTGTCCCGAATCGTGCCAGTCGGCGTATCCGACGTTCCCGCCCGGCGGAACGATCCGCTGCCGTTCTGTACGAACGTATTGCCGGCTGCCGTCGTGTTGAGCTCAAAGCCCAGCCCCGGATGAATGGCAAGGAACGAGATTCCCGCTCCAGCGTTGCCCGCAAAGTAGTTCTCGCCGATGTTCACGCGATCGGTGCAGCATTCGAAATCGAAAGCCACCATATCCGGCGAAGAA
This sequence comes from Cohnella sp. GCM10012308, assembly GCF_042649185.1. Taxonomy (NCBI): domain Bacteria; kingdom Bacillati; phylum Bacillota; class Bacilli; order Caryophanales; family Paenibacillaceae; genus Cohnella; species Cohnella sp. GCM10012308. The sequence continues at coordinate 171,839 of NZ_JBHRYU010000006.1, read as the reverse complement.
GTGTGAGGCACGTTCGTGAACGAGTTGTTGAAAATATTCGCGTCGTACACGCCGGCCAGGTAGATGGCAGCCGTGCCCGTATCGGAGTGACAGCCCGCGTCCCCGTCGATTCTCGAATCGATCAGCGTCAGGTAGCGTACGTCCGTGATCCGCATCCCGTCGTCGCACCCCGTCGCGCCGCTCCCTCCCGCGTCGTTCTGATGGAAGTTCAGCTTTCTCATCACGACGTGTTCGGCCGCTTTATTACCCGTAACGGACGAGTAGGAGCCGTTGAACCAATCGATCGAGATCGTGTCGAGGTTGCGGCTTCCTTCGATATCCTCGAACAGCACGTTTCTGACGATCGGCGCCGATGCGCTGTGAGAATCGTCGAACGTCTTGGACGTAAATTCGATGCCGGCCGAGTTCCATACCGCGTCGCCGGTAACGTCGTCACCGCTTCCCGAGCCCTGGTGAATGCCTCTGATATCGTGCAAATAGATATCCTTAAAGACGAGCCCTTCATGCCCCGCCGTAGAGAAGCTGACGACGATACCCGCGCCGGCCCGGCCGATCTCCAGCCCGCTGATCGTCCAGTAGCTCGGGTTCGTAAGCGAGATCGCTCTGTCCGATTCCAGGCCGTTGCGGACAATCTTCGGTTTGGCGCCCGAACCGTATGCGCTAAGCACGATCGGATTCGCGGACGTTCCCGTGCCCGCGAGCGTCATTCGCTCGTTCCACGCCCCCCCTTTGGCGAGCAGAATCTGATCTCCCGCGGCAAAAGCGCCATGGCTGTTGACCGGCGCGAAGCTGCACCAGGGCGCAGACGCCGACGTTCCGGCGCCGGTATCCGAGCAAGCGCTTCCACTTTGATTGTTGACATAATAGCTTGCGGCCGAAGCGCTGGCCGATCCTAAAAGCAGCAAGCCCGCGGCCGCCGCAAATGCCAACAGGAGCGCATATCCGAGCTTGCCGAACGGTCTGCCCATCGCGTGGTTCATGACGATTCCTCGCTCTCTTTTATTGGATAAAAATACCGGAGCGCTCCTCAGCCATAGCTTTCGAAGACTCCGGTACGATGGGGCGAAAGCAAGCGCAGGCGCCGCCTGTCGCAAGCGGTCTTCCCGTTACTTCGCGTTTTTGTCGATCAGCGCCTGAACCTCGGCCAGCGCCTTATCGATCGTTTTGTTGCCGAGCAGAATCTTGGGCAGCGCGTCCTGGAACAGCTTGATGCCCGCTTCGTCGCCCGGCGTATGCTCGACGATAAAGCCTTTCTCGGCCGCCTCCGCGTAGGCGCCCATAATCTTATCGCCCTCGGGCGGCGTGTACCCTTTCGTGCTTGGCACGACGTCGCTGTCGGCCAGCTGCTGGAACGTCGTCTCCGACGTCAGGAACTTGGCCAGCTTGATCGCCGCTTCCTGATGCTTCGTCTTCGCCGACACCGCGACGATGTTGGAGGCGCCGCCGAGCGTGCGGCTCGGTTCGATGCCCTTCCAGGCCGGAAGCGCGTATGCGCCGAGCTCGACGCCCTGCGGCATGTTTTCCTGCAAATACTGGACGAAATTTTCCGGCACGACCATGTACTGCGCCATCTTCTGCTGAACGAACAACGCCTGCGTCTCGTCGATTCCGTTCGTCATGCCCGCCGGGTCGAAGGTGCCGTCGTCCCACAGCTGCTTCAGCTTCTGAACCGCTTCCACGAATCCCGGATCCGTCACCTTCGCCTTGCCCGTCAGGAAGTCGTCGGTCGTGACGTCTCTCGTCGACTGATCGAGCAGGAAGCGCAGCCACCAGTCTCCCCAACCGACTTTGTTGGCGTAGGACATCGGGATGAGGCCCGCTTCCTTGAGCTTTTTGTTGTTGGACTCGAACGCGTCCCATGTCTGAGGAGCCGTCAGTCCGAGCCCGTCGAAGAGCGTCTTATTGTAGACGACGACGACGCTGACCGCGCCGAACGGAACGCCCCATACGTGATTCGCCGCATCGACTTCCGAGGTCAAACCCGAGTTCATATTGGTCACGAGCACAGGATTGATCGTATCCCCCCACTTGTCTGCCTTATCGTAGGCGGGCGTCTGGAACGCGTCCTTGAGGTCCAGTATGTCGTTCGTCTTGATTAGAGACTCGAACGTAACCCCTTGGGTGCCGAATACGTCCGGCAGCTCGTTGGACGCGGTCAGCGTCTTGATTTTGTTGTTGTAGGCATCGCCTGCGGCCACATATTCGTAATCGACCTTAATGCCGGGATTCTCGTCCTCGAATTTCTTGAGCAGCTCCGGCTTCAAATAAGACCACCAGGATATGAATTTTAACGTTACATTCTCTTCGGCTGCCGCGCTTCCGCTTGCCTGCGCGCTCGGCGCGGCTCCGGACGCCGCGGCGTCATTGCCGTTCTTGCCGCTTCCGCAGCCCGTAAGCGCGCCCGTCATTCCCAAGAGCAGCGAGAGCGCGAGCAGTGTTCCCCTCTTTTTCATGCAATCTCCTCCATAGGTCGTTTGAATACGAGCCTATCGTAGCATCGCCCCCGGCGGCTGAGAACTCGACAGCCTTCGGAATGATTGCTCTTTTTTCGGATAACCCGCCCGCTTCCCGCCATCTTCCCGTCTCCGTCAAATCTTGCGCATGCCTCTCCAGCTCTCCCGGTATTCAAGCGGCGTGCAGCCGACTTTGCTCTTGAACACCTTCGTGAAATGCGCCGGCGTCGCGTATCCGACCTTCTCGCAGATTTCGAACGAAGGCTTGTTCGTCTCGCGCAGCAGCTTCTTCGCCCTTTCCATCCGCACCTGGATGACGTAATCGACGAACTTCACGCCCATATGCTGCTTGAACTGCTCGCTCAGATAAGTGGGGTACAGACCGACGACGTCCGCCACTTCGGCCAGCGTCAGGTCGCTTTGATAATGCTCGTGAATGTAGTTGACGGCATCGGTAATAAAGGTCGGCTTGATCTGCCGGGCATGCTCCCGAATAAGGCTCGATAACGCCGCAAGCTTGGCCCGTACTTCTCGCTCGAGCATGCTCCATGTCGGACAACGCCGCAGTTCTTCCAGCAGCTTGCCCAGGTCGGCACTACCCGGTTCGCCCGTGCGGACGACGCCTTTGGCTTCCATCATGCTCTCCACGCGAAGGAAAAGCCGGAGCACGATATCCAATAAAACCTCGGGGTGAATGCCCGCTTCGTACAAATCGTCCATGAAGACACCAAGTTCCTTCTCCAGCGCCTCGGCGTCGCCTAACATGGTGGCCGTTACGACCTTGTGGAAAGCGTCCGGCTGCACGTTCCACTGGCGCTGAAGACGCTGCGAAGCTTCATGGTCGATCACCCGGCCCGTACCGATCGTCAGCCGCGCCCGCAGCGCGGCCTGAACCTCGAGCAGCAGCCTCGGCATGTCGGAGAACTTCTCCGCCCCCGAGCTGACGCCGATCGTGACCGGATATTGGACGTGCGAGGATAAAATCGCGAGCAATTGCTTAAGCGCATCCATCATCTCGCTCTCCCGCGCCCCGTCTCCCGCCGGAACGAAAAACAGCAGGACGACGAAGTCGTCTTGCCCTTGCCAGACGGTCCCGCAGGCGGGTTGCTGCTGAAAGAGCGCTTCTTCCGCCATTTTGCGGACAAAATACTGGAACAGCATCCGATCCGCCTGCCGGAAGCGGCCGTCGGCCTTCTCGTCGATCGCCACGCCGGCAGCGAAAAAGCGGAACGCCCCTTCCGCAATGCCGAAGCCGTTCTCCAGGTATTCGCGAGCCTCGGGCGCAACGCCCGGATTGTGATGGAACAAGGCGTTCAGCAGATGATCCTGATGAATGGACGCGATCATCGGAGACTCCCGCTTGCCTTCATTCGCGATGGCCGCGAGCTTTTTCTGCTGCCGGATCCGCTCCAGCACTGCTTGCAGCTCATTCTTGATGAGCGGCTTAAGCAAATAATCGACCGCTCCCTCGCGCATCGCCCGCCTCACATAATCGAATTCGCCGTAGCCGCTCATGACTACCGTCTGAATATGCGGGCAAAGCCGGGCCAGCTCGGCGATCAGATCCAGACCATCCTTGCCGGGCATGCAAACGTCCGTAATCAGCACGTCGACATCGGCGCCCTCCCGAAGGCAGTAGGACAGGGCTTCTTCTCCGTCCGCACAGGACGCGACGATCTCGTCCGACGCCTCCATCTGCGGGACGATATACGCCAGACCTTGCCGAATCAGCTTCTCGTCATCCGCGATCACGATCTTCATGCAGACTCGCCTCTCCTTTCTCCGGGCACGTTCAGCCTCACGACCGTTCCGATATTCGGCTGGCTGGAAAGCTCGATCCCGTATGGTTGTCCCCATTGCAGCCGAATTCGGTTGTGCACATTGACGAGGCCGACCGAGTCTCCCCCGCTCGCCCCGATTTGCAGCAGCCGGTTCAGCTCGTGCAGCCGTTCGTTCCCGATCCCGGTCCCGTCGTCGACGATCTCGATCGACGCGCCCTGATCCGCGGCGCATACCCTGACCCGGATCGTCGCGCTCCGCGGCGCCTTCAACGGCGCGAAGCCGTGCTTGAAGCAGTTCTCGACGATCGTCTGAAGAGACAGCTTGGGAACCAGCGCTCCCTCCGCTCCCGCGGCGACCTCCCAATAGACCCGCAGCGTGCCGTCGAACCTGATCTCCTGCAGAAGCAAATATTGCTTGAGCAGCATGATCTCCGTCCGGATCGGAACCAGCGTCTCGAACTCGGTGGCGGCCCGGAATAACACGCCAAGCGCACGCGCCATCTCCGCCGCTTCCGAGGACCGCTGCATCTCGGCGACCATGCTGATCGCCTCGAGCGTGTTGTACAGGAAGTGCGGATTAATCTGCGCATGCAACGCCCTCAGCTCCGCTTCCTTGTGGGCCAGATCGGACAAGTAGACATGATCGATCAACGTTTGCAGCTGTCCGGACATCGAATTGAAGCCTTGCGCCAGCTCCGCCGCCTCATCCTTCCCCCGTACCTTGACTCTCGTATGAAAAAAACCTTTCTCCATTTTGCGCATCGCGTTGCGAACGGACTGGATGGGCTTCACGATGCCGAGCGCAAGCATATAGGCGACCAGGATCGAGAAAAGCACGCATAGCGCTCCGGCCGCAAGCATCCAGAAGCGTACGGCGCGCATATTTTCCGTCAACGCGCTGTAAGGCAAGTAAGCTGCGAGCGACCACTCCGATTGCTGCGGGGAGGCGTAGGTGACCAGCGTGCCGCCTTGTTCGAAAGGAAGGTTAAGCGAACGGATTCGTACGGGCGACAGCTCGAAGGCGTCGTCCTTCCAGCGTCCCGTCTTGTCGTAGACCGGCAGCCGGCGATCCCACAGCGCTATGATATCTTGCCGCGGCAGCTCGGCGCCCTCAATCATCCCCTCGAGACCTTCCGTTCCGATGCTCAGCACGATAGAGCCTAGAAAGCGGTGAGAGGGATCGTTCACTTTCCGGATCAGATAGATCGGTTCCTTGCCCGCCTCCTTCTCCACGATCCATTCTCTTCCTGAGGCGCGAAGCCGCCCCTCCATCTCCGCCAACCGAGCCCTATCGATACGCTCGTCCGAGCGATGGCTGGCGAACAGCTCCCCGGAAGCCGTGTAGAGATAGACGGAATCCAGATCGCGCTTCTGGTTAAGCAAGTCGTTCAGGTAATGATCGATCCGCTGCGCCTGCATGTAGGCATCCATGGAACCGGGCACGGTCTGCCCTGCAGCTCTCAGCTTCAAAATGCGGAGCAGATTGCGATCGTCGTCCAGCTGCGTATCCTCCGTCATGACCGAAGCGGCCAGACGCACCAGGTCGGTGAAATAAGCGTCGACCTCCGAATTCAGGAGCCGCACCGTCCGCTCGATCGAGACGGAAACTTCTTTTTCCATGCTTTGTTTAAACAAGTAATAGGCTACGGAAGAGACCAGCAGCGTAGGGAGAACGATTAACAGGATATACGTGCCCAGAAGTCTTTTGACCAACGCTCTCCCTCCGGTCCATTACCTTATCCTTTTACGGCGCCCTCGGATAATGCTTGTACGAAGTACTTTTGCAGAACGACATATACGAGAATAACGACGATCGACGTTATGACCATGCCGGCGAATACCGGCCCGAAGCCGTACACGTACTTTTTGGATGCCATCTGGGCCATGCCCACCGCGATCGTGTACATCTTCGGATTCGTGTTGGAGATGAATGCCCACATGTATTCCGACCAGACGCCGATGAATTGCAGGATGCAGAGCGTAGCGACCGTCGGCATCGTGAGCGGCAGCAGAATCCGGTAGAACGTCCGCCATTCCCCGCAACCGTCGATCTTCGCCGATTCGCTAAGCTCGTTGGGCAATCCGGCGAAGGCGGATTGCATCAGCAGGACGCCCATCGGCACGATGGATGCGATGTAAGGGCCGATCATCCCGGCATACGTATTGAGAAGGCCCAGATCCCGGTTAATAAAGAACACGGGAAGCAGCAGAACCGGGGAAGGAACGAACAGCACGAGCGCGAAGAGAACCTGAAGCGATCGCCGCCCCCTGAACCGGATCTTGCCGAACGCATAGCCTGCCACGATGCAGACGAACACCCCGCCGACCAGGCTTGCCAGCGTTACGAGCACCGTGTTCGCGTAATACGTGGCGAAGTTCGCCTGCTTCCAGGCCGTTCCGTAATTTTCCCATATATACCGTCCGGGCAGTCCCCATTGGTTCCCGAAAAAATCGGCGTCCGTCTTCAGCGACTGAAGCACGACCCATAGAAGCGGATAGAGCGAAGTTACGGCGAAGAGAGCGACGACGGCCGTCATCCATGTACGCTTGATCATCCCTCTTGCCCTCCCGTCCGCTCGTTCTTCCCGTTCCGGGACCTGAGAAGCAAGCCGACCAAACCGACCATCGCGGTGACGATCACGAACACCATGAACGCGACGGCATTGGCATAGCCGTAATGATTCTCTTGAAATCCGAGCTTGTAGACGAGCGTGGAAGCGATCTCCGTAGAGCCGATCGGTCCTCCCTGCGTCATAATCCAGACGATGTCGAACGAACGGAAATCGTTGGCGATCGATATAATTGACAATAACATAATTGTCGGAAGCATAAGCGGCAGAATAATATGCCAAATGGACCTTAATCCGGTGCATCCGTCGATCTTCGACGCTTCTAACAATTCCTTGGGAATTTTAAGCAGACTGCCGAGCAGAATCAGCATATCGAAGGGTATCGTTCTCCACACCCATACGAGAATGACGGATAGCAGCGATGTATCCTGACTGCCTAGCCAGACGCGCTGCCAGGAATCGAGGCCGACCGCCGCCAGCAATTGGTTCAGCATCCCGATCGTCGGCTCGAAGATCAGCGACCAGATAACGGCGGACACCGCCAGAGGAATGATATAGGGGAGGAAAAGCACGACGTTGAACCATTTCCAGGCGAACACGCCTTGAAAGAGGAAGTAAGCGAGCGCGAATGCGACGCACATCGAGACGACAAGCTCGACGGCCATAAGGATCCAATTATGGCCCATCGCCTCATAAAAACGGGAATCCCGGAACCCCTCGGCGAAATTGCCGAATCCGATAAAATCGCTGAGCGGTCCGACCCCGTCGTAATCGTAAAAACTCATTTGAAGCGATTTGACGAGCGGAAATAACAGGTACAGTACGAAAAAAAATAGTGCCGGAAAAATCATTGCGTACGCCAGCAATTGCTTTTTGTCAGCCCGTCCGGGAAGCATGGAAATCACCCTTCTCTCAAAGTGACTTCAGTATAAGCTCGCCTCCCGGCGCCAACAACGATACAGCTTTCTGATCCATTGCGTATTTTTCGGATTGCCGGTCCTGCGCTTCCGCACGTCACCGCTCGAGCCGAAAACGCTTGGAGACGATGCGTACCGCACTGCTGCGATTACGCCTGCCGCTTCCCCCTCACGCTACGCCTCATCCCGCGGATCCGCTGCTTGGCGTCAGCCTCAACCCGGTAGGACTCGACGATTTTCTGCAGAGACTTGTTAAACGTGAAATCGTCAAGCCCGCAGTCCGCCAGATAGGCCTCCGTCCGCTCCGGGAACTTGACGTAGCACATCGAGACCGCCCAGGCGACCGCCATTTTCACATAGTAGCCCTCATGCGACACCCCGTCCAACAACCTAAGCACTTCGTCCACGTGGACTTCGTCGATAAAGTGTTCGAGCATCATGACGACGTCGAAGCGAATGTCGTATTCCCGCGCCGACTTGAGATAAGGCTGAATAAACGCCCATACGGCCGCCTGGTTGCCGCGCGCAAACTTCAGTCCGAGGCAGAACCGATCGCACACTGACCAATTGTCGATTTTCGGCACAAAGTCCGCTATGTACCTTAGCCGCTCTTCCGGCTCCATCCCGGCGTAGCCGATGATCATCGCCTGCAGCATGATTTCTTCAAAAACGTCGTTTCCCGCCGCTTCGAGCCACGCCCGCCAGTCGTCCCGCGCCGCCGCGAGCGCGATTCGCCGCAGCGCGGGCAGGCGGACGCCTATTAAGTTGTCGATGTTCGGAATGAGCGACGACGCGAACTTTTGATAGCCCGGCTCCGCCAATGCCTCCAGCTGCTCTCTAACGGATTGAACGTCCATGCCAGCTCTCCTTCGTTTCGCATACCGCGTTGTTACAGAACCCCATCATAACGCAACGATCGCACGGATAGACGACGGCTGGAATGAAACCGCAAGAAATTATAACGTCTCCCCGGGCGCGGATCGTCCCTCGGACCCGCCGGCCTTGGGCGCCGTCGTCGACGCCCGCACGATAAGCCGCGTCGGAATGCGAACCATTACCCGCTCCTGATTCGGATCCGCGAACAACGACAGCAGGCGGCCGGCTGCTTCATAACCGATCGTCTCCCCCTGCTGCGCCACGCAAGTCGGCGGGATCCGGGCGGCGTCGGCATGGTCGTAATCGTCGAAAAAGACGACCGACAGATCGTCGGGCACGCGCATGCCCGCCGCTTCCGCGACTTGTATAGCCATCTGGCCGATGCTCTCGTTGACGGCGAACAAGGCGGTTACATTGGAATCGCCCGCGAGGAAAGCCGCTATCGCATCCGGCTCCGCGCGCTCCAGCACAAGGCTTCGGTCCAGCACGACGCCGTAGTCGTTGAGCGCTTGGCGGAAGCCCTCCAGCCGTTCCTCCAGGCTGGTCGTGCCTTCGTAAGGCGTCGTCGCGAAGCCGATCCGCCGATGGCCGAGACGCAGCAGATGCTCGGTCGCTTCGTACGCTCCCGCGATATGATCCGAGCAGACGCAGTGGGTCGGCACGCCGCGCACGTAACGGTCGATGACGACGATCGGATACCGGTCGAGCGTCAGCCGCAGCATTTCTTCGCTGTACGTCCGTCCCTCGGCCGGATAGACGATCAAGCCGCGCGCGCCGGCTCGAATCGCCTCCTGCAGCTTGACTTCCTCGATTTCCTGGGAATCTCCCGTCGTCAGCAGCAGCATTCTGAACCGCGAGGGCTCAAGCGCCCGCTCCACGCCGGCGAGCAGGCTGTTCGTCAGCATCCCCCACAGCCTCGGCAGAAGCACGGCCACCGTCTGAAGCTCGCGCTCGCCTGAGGCATCCCGCCCGGTAGCGTATTTGGCCGGCTCGCCCGTCCCCGATTCCTCCGCGACGAAGCTGCCTCTGCCTTGGATGCGAAAAACGACGCCCTCCTCCACCAGCTTGTCCATGGCGCCGCGAATCGTGATTCTGCTGACGTCGAACTGCTTGCAGAGCTGATTTTCGGAGGGCAGCCGCTTGCCCGGCTTCCATTTTCCCGCACGAATCTGATCGCGCACGTAAGACTCGATCTGGGCGTACAACGGCGTACGCTTGCCGCTCCGGCGCTCTTGATCGCCAAGCTCCCGATCGCTGCGTTCCTGATCGCTGCGTTCCTGATCGCCTGCTCGGTCCTTGTGGTCCACGGCATTCTCCCCGCTCTCAAAGTATTACCTTTATACAACTTTATTCTTCCACCGTCTCGACAACCGGTTTACAACGCCATCGCACGAAGCTATGATTCGATTATAACAAGCTTTTAATTACTTGTATATTCGTATTAACAAGGAGGTAATTACGATAAAAAAACCTGTCGCTCATATTGTCTCTCACACGCATTGGGACCGCGAATGGTATATGCCTTACGAGCGCCATCACGTCAGGCTGATCGAGCTGATGGACGTACTGCTCGATACGATGGAGCGCGACCCCGACTACAGGAGCTTTCACCTGGACGGCCAAACGATCATCTTGGACGACTACCTCGAGGTAAGACCCGAGATGCGCGAGCGCCTGACGAAGCTCATCCGCGACGGACGTATCTTGATCGGCCCGTGGTACGTGCTGCAGGACGAATTCCTGACGAGCGCCGAGGCCAACGTACGCAACCTGCTCGTCGGTCATCACGATGCCGCCCGCTATGGCCCTGTGGCGAAGATCGGATATTTCCCGGACTCCTTCGGCAATATGGGGCAGGCGCCCCAGCTCATGCGCCAGGCCGGCATCGCCAACGCGATTTTCGGACGGGGGGTCAAGCCGACCGGCTTCAACAACGCCGTCTCCGACTCCGCGGCTTACGAGTCGCCTTTCTCCGAGATGATCTGGCGTTCGCCGGACGGCTCGGAGGTGCTCGGCGTCCTGTTCGCCAACTGGTACAACAACGGAATGGAAGTCCCCGTCGATCCCGAGGAAGCCCGCGCATATTGGGACGCCAAGCTGAAGGATGCCGAACGCTTCGCCTCTACGCCCGAGCTGCTGTTCATGAACGGCTGCGACCATCAGCCCGTGCAGACCGACCTGCCGGCTGCGATCCGCACGGCCCGGGACCTGTACCCCGGCTATGAATTCGTGCACAGCGATCTGCCTTCCTACGTATCTGCCGTCGAGCGCGCCTCCGACCGCGAATTGACCGTCGTCGAAGGCGAGCTTCGCAGCCAGCGTACGGACGGCTGGTTCACGCTGGCGAGCACCGCCTCCAGCCGCGTCTATATCAAGCAGGCCAATACCAAAGGCCAGATTCTGCTCGAGCGTCTCGCGGAGCCTGCGGCCGCCTTCGCCGCTTCGCTTGGCTTGCCGCATCCGACGCCGCTGCTGGTCCATGCCTGGAGGACGCTCATGCAGAACCATCCGCACGACAGCATCTGCGGCTGCAGCGTAGACGAAGTTCATGCGGAGATGATGACCCGCTTCGCCAAGAGCCGTCATATGGCGGAGCCGATCGTCGAGCGGAGCGTCGCCTATATCGCTTCGAACATCGATACCGCGCGGCTTGTGGGCGACGCGCACGTGCCGTTCGTCGTGTTCAACTTTGCCGGCGCCTCGCGGTCCGGCACCGTCTCCGTCGAGCTTGACGTCGCGCGGCGCGCGTTCGCGGACATCGGTCCGGCCGCCGCCTACGCGGCCATGGAGCCCGTCCGCATCGCGGCCGGCTCCGTCATCGACCACGAGGGCAGTCCCGTGGATGCCGATATCGAGGATCTTGGCGTCCGGTTCGGCTATGAGCTGCCCGACGACAAATTCAGGCAGCCGTATATGGCAAGACGAATCCGCGTCACCCTAAGCGCGGACAACGTGCCTTCCCAAGGCTATCGGACCTATGCTTGGCGTTCAGCAGAATCGGAGCAAGCCGTCATGGCGCCGGTCGCGGCCGAGCTGGAGGAAGCCGTAGTCGCCTCGGTCGATCCCGCCGCTCTTTCGCTGGAAAATGAATATATCGCCGTGGCCGTCGGCCCTAACGGGAGCTTGTCGCTTACGGATAAAGAAACCGGGGAAGTTTATCGCGATCTCGGCGTCTTTGAAAACACGGGCGACATCGGCAACGAGTATGTGTATGTCCAGGACGGCGGCCGCAAGAATCTCTCGACGGATGCGCTGTCGGCGGAGGTCAAGCTCGTCTCGCGCAGCGCCTGGCGCACGACGGTCGAGATCGTCCATCGCTGGGAAATTCCCGCAGAGGCGGATGCCCTGCTGGAGCACGAGCGCGCGACGATGACGCACCTCCCGGACCGCAAGGCCGGCAGATCGGCGCAGACAGTGCCGCTCGTCATCACGACGCTCGCCACCGTCGAGCGCGGCGTCAAAGCCTTGAAGCTGAAGGTGCGCTACGAAAATCACGCCAAGGATCATCGCTTGCGCTTGCGGTTCCCGACCGATGCGGCGGCATCCGGCGTCCACTATGCCGACTCGATCTTCGAGATCGCGGAGCGTCCGAACGAGCCCGCGGCGGAGTGGCGCAACCCGAGCAACGCGCAGCACCAGCAGGCGTTCGCCGCCGTGGACCATGGCAAACGGGGGCTGGCCGTCGCCAATATCGGACTGAACGAGTACGAGGTGCTCCGCGACGGCCGCGGCACGATCGCCGTGACGCTGCTCCGGGCGGTCGGCGAGCTCGGCGACTGGGGCGTGTTCCCGACGCCGGAAGCGCAGTGCCTCGGCGCGCAAGAAGCGGAGCTGGCGATCATCCCCTACGGCGGCGCCGACGGACGCTATGCGGCCGCGCAGGAAGCGTACGCCTTCCAGGTGCCCTGGATCGCCGTTCAGACGGACGCGCATGCCGGCTCGCTGCCGGCCGCATACAGCCCGCTCTCCTGGACGGGCGAGCGCCTGGCGCTGACCGCCTTCAAACGCGGCATTCAAGGCGAGGATCGCTTCTACCGCTGGTTCAATATGAGCGGCGCGCCCGCCAAGCTCGCGCTGCAAGCGGACGCGGATTCGGAATGGTATTTGAGCAACGTGCTGGAAGAGCGGCTCGGCGTACTCGCGCCTGACGCGGACGGGATCCTCCGCGTGGACGTACGTCCTTGCGAGATCGTCACGATCGGCCGCAAACTTTTATAAGCCTTTCATAATCCTTTCATAATCCTTTCATGAACGCGTCCGGCCTCTGCAAGCGGCCGCCCGGCAGATCCGACGATCCGGGCGGCCGCTTTTTTTGTCCGTTCGAGACGATCTAAATGAACATATGGCCGTCCCCCGGCTCGTACAATAAAAGATCTGCGAGCCTATCCAGGGACGGGGGACATGCGCATGCGAATTGATTCCGGCGGATTCGAGGTCGTCTATCACGGCAGAGTGTTCGCCTATAAGATGAATCCGATCGAGATTACGTTGTCCGAGGAAAACGATCCGCTTACGTTCTTGTTTTGCATCGAAAACGAGCCCGAACGGGACGACTTCGAGACGGACATCCGGCTCGTGCAGCACAATAAAGTCCGGATCGCCTGCATCAACTTCCCGAGAGGCAAGCCGACGGGCAACGACGATATGATCCATCTTGGCGTATTGAACAACCGCAGGCTGTCCCTGAGCTACGAGGTGACGATTAATTACGAAGCGACCGCATGGGTGCTGTCCTTTACGTTTTTCGCCGGCGAGGGGGTCCAGGGGCCGTGAACAAAATCGAGATTCAAGATCCGAAGGTCGCCAGCAAGATCATCGCGGCGAACGCCGAGAGCGAGAAACGCAAAGCCGAGCTTGGCTTTTTGGGGCGTTTTTTCGGTTCGGGGGAAAACGTCCGGCTGTATATCGTCGGCACGATCGCGCTCGGCGTGCTGCTCATCGCGCTCGTCTACACGCTCGTTCCCGAGCGGAACCGGTCTTCGGACTTCGGCTTGAAGGACCTGTGGACGCTCGTAGTGCTCCCCGTCGAGTCGACGATCATCGGCTACTTGATCGGATCCAGGACGGGAGAGGCCGCCGAAAAGAAAACGAATCCTTGAAGGCATACCGGAAACCTGAGGAAAAACCGAAATCGGAAGACAAACCACCGCCTGAAGACAAACTGCCACCTGAAGACAATCCCAATCCCCGAAGACAAACGCCGCGAAACAAGCGGCTTTTTTAATGCAACGACGGCCGGCGCGGTCTTAACGATTGTTGAGGCGCGTGCCTCCGAATGCCTGGCGATAGGCGGTCGGCGTCACGCCGGCGAGCCGCTTGAACCACTTGGCGAACTGCTTGTCGTCGCCGAAGCCGACGCGTGCCGCGATCTCCTTGACCCCCAGCTTCCCGCCGGCCAGCAGCTCCTTCGCGGCATCCAGCTTCAGGCCGTGAATATAATCGAGCAGACCCGAGCCGAATCGCCGCTTGAACATGCGGGACAGGTAGTCTTTGTTGTACCCGATGTGGTCGGCAATCCGGCCGACCGTGATATCCGGATCCAGCGCATGAAGCCGCGTCCATGCGAGCAGCTCGTACAGTTGGGCGTCCATCGCGGGCCTGCCGTCCGAATCCTGCAGCTGGTCGGCGAGCTCGATCAACAGGCACGTCAAAAAATAATCTCCCGCGCCACGAATTCGGTAACCGCCGTTGGCGGCATGAAGCAGCTGGCGCGCCAAAATATGCACCCGGTTCGGGTTCGGGCAGCTCGCGTACCTTGGCATCTGACCCGCCGGCGCTTCATCCCCCGCTTCGGGAACGAAAAAGTGGAACCAATAAAAAGAGACGCCCGGCGTGGAAAGCCGGTAGCCACGATGGCGCTCCCCGGGCATGAGGAACAATACATCCCCCGCCCGCACCTCGTACATGCTCCCGCCCGTCTCCATGAAGACGACGCCGGAAACGCCGACGATCAATTCATAGTCCGCGATCGCGCGGTCCATATGCAACCAGGTCTCGTCCGACAAGAAGTGCCCGCCCATTTGCAAGCGATAGGGCTCGTGCAAGTATAAAGGCAGCATGCCGCGCTCCATCCTTCCCTGCCTCCGGTTCATTTTGAGGTCAGTTTTTGACACCTATTATACTTGATCGCCTACCGACAAGGGAGCCCGGATTGTCTTAAAATAGGGGAGCAGCGAATCGCGAACAATGCGCGGCCCGCGGTGCTGCGAGATCGGATGACAATCCCCCTTATGGAGCGTGAATAAAATGGCTCTTCGCAACCAGACTGCCTTCCCCCGTCCCCTTGCGCTTAAAAATGTCAGTATACAGGACGATTATTGGTCTCCCTATATTAAACTCGTACGGGATACGGTCATTCCCTATCAATGGGAGGCGCTCAACGACCGCGTCGCCGACGCGGAACCGAGCCATGCGATCCGGAATTTCCGCATCGCGGCGGGTAGGGAGGAAGGATCGTTCGGCGGCTTCGTTTTTCAGGATACGGATTTGTATAAATGGCTTGAAGCCGTCGGCTACGCGCTGGCCGCAACGCCCGACGCCGACCTGGAGCGGGTCGCCGACGAGGCGATCGCGCTCGTCGCGGCCGCCCAGCAGGACGACGGCTACCTGAACACGTACTTCACGGTCGCGGAGCCGGGCAAGCGATGGACGAACCTGACGGACTGCCATGAGCTGTACACAGCTGGCCACCTCATCGAAGCCGCTGTAGCATACGCCGGCGCGACGGGCAAAATAGCGCTGCTCAACGTCGCCTGCCGTCTCGCCGACCATATCGACGAGACGTTCGGGGACCGTCCCGGCCAAATCCGGGGCTACGACGGCCACCAGGAGATCGAGCTGGCGCTGGTCAAGCTGTACGAGGCGACCGGCGAAAAGCGGTATCTGGATTTGGCCGGCTTCTTCATCGACGAACGCGGCCGGCAGCCGAGCTTCTTCCATCAGGAATGGGAAGCGCGGGGCCGTATCTCTTACTGGACGCCAGGCGTCGTCCAGCAGACGCCCCCGTCGCTGTCCTACCATCAGGCGGACAAGCCCGTTCGCGAGCAGGAGGTCGCGACGGGCCATGCCGTGCGCGCGATGTATATGTATGCCGCGATGGCCGATCTGGCCGTCCGGAGCGGCGACGACAGCCTGCTCGCCGCCTGCAGGCGGCTGTGGGCCAATACGGTCCGCAAGCAGATGTATGTGGTCGGCAGCGTCGGCTCCACGCACCATGGCGAGGCGTTCACGTTCGATTACGACCTGCCTAACGATACGAACTATTCGGAAACCTGCGCATCGATCGGCTTGATGATGTTCGCGCAGCGCATGCTGCAAAACGAAGTGAAAAGCGAATACGGCGACGTGATGGAGCGCGCGCTGTACAATACCGTCACCGCAGGCATGGCGAAGGACGGCAAGCACTTTTTCTATGTCAATCCGATGGAAGTATGGCCGGCGGCTAGCGCGGGCAATCCGGGCAAGCACCATGTGAAGGCCGTGCGGCAAAAATGGTATGGCTGCGCCTGCTGTCCGCCCAACGTCGCGCGTCTGCTCTCTTCCCTCGGCCATTATGCCTTTGCAGCAAGCGAAGACACGCTATTCGCGCATCTGCATATCGGCGCCGAGGCGAATCTGACGCTTGCCGGCAGGCAGGTTGGCGTGCGAATGGAGAGCGGGCTGCCGTGGGCGGGCCGGGTCGGCCTGACCATCACCGAAGCTGCTGCCGGCACCGGAGAATTCACGCTTGCCATTCGGGTACCGGCCTGGTCCGGTCACACCTCATTTACTTTAAACGGAGAGAGCGTAACGCCGCACATTAGGGACGGCTACGCCTACCTGCGCCGGCAATGGCAGGCAGGCGACGTATTCGGCATGGCGCTCGATATGAAGCCCCGGCGTATCTACGCCGCCGCCGAAGTGCGCGCGAACGCCGGCCGCGTCGCGCTGCAGCGCGGTCCGCTCGTCTATTGCCTGGAGGAAGCGGACAACGGCGCTCCGCTGGCCGGATTGTCGATTCGCGCCGGGTCCGAGCTCCGCGAGGCGGCCGGCGAAGGACGCCTCGCCGGCGCGATCCTGATCGAGACCGACGGGCTCCGGCTCGAAGAGCCGGCAAACGCCGGCGGCGACTTGTACCGCAGCGAGCCGCCGGTGCGGATTCCGCAGCGAATCGTTGCCGTGCCTTACACGCTGTGGGGCAACCGCGAGCCGGGCGAAATGCAGGTGTGGGTGCGCGAGGAAACTTAAACGGAAATCCGAAACCAGGAAACCTTCATGCGTCAGGGCCTTGCGCCCTGGCGTTTTTCTTGTCCGCATGCTCAGTCCCAGTTATTTCTGCAAGTAATGGACATACTAGCCTCACTATCGCTCGCTTGGACGGGCATACGGCGGGGAGCGAACGCGCTTGATTC
Organism: Cohnella sp. GCM10012308; assembly: GCF_042649185.1. NCBI lineage: Bacteria > Bacillati > Bacillota > Bacilli > Caryophanales > Paenibacillaceae > Cohnella > Cohnella sp. GCM10012308. The sequence goes on along the minus strand of NZ_JBHRYU010000006.1, from coordinate 154,852 downwards.
AATTCGACGGCGTCACCAAGAAATATCCGGACGGCACCAGCGCCCTGAAAGGCATCAACCTCGAGATCGGGGAAGGCGAGCTCGTCACGCTGATCGGCCCGAGCGGATGCGGCAAGTCTACCACGATGAAAATGATCAACCGGCTCGTGGAGCCGACGAGCGGACGAATCTCCATCGACGGGAAAGACATCTCCAAGATCAATCCCGTCCGGCTCAGGCGGGAGATCGGCTATGTCATCCAGCATATCGGGCTGTTTCCGCATATGACGATCAAGGACAACGTCGCGATCGTGCCGCGCCTCAAGCGTATGGACAAAAAGGCGTACGAGCGCCGGATCGACGAGTTGATGGACATGGTCGGTCTCAACCCCGAACAGTACCGCGACCGGTACCCTTCCGAGCTGAGCGGCGGCCAGCAGCAGCGGATCGGCGTCATCCGGGCGATGGCGGCGGAGCCTTCCATCATCCTGATGGACGAGCCGTTCAGCGCGCTCGACCCGATCAGCCGCGAGCAGCTGCAGGACGAGCTGATCCGGCTGCAGGAGACCGTCAAGAAGACGATCGTCTTCGTCTCCCACGACATGGACGAGGCGCTCAAGATCGCGGACCGCATCGTCCTGATGAAGGGCGGCGAGATCGTGCAGGCCGATACCCCCGAACGCATTTTGCGGCGCCCCAAAAACGACTTCGTCCGCAGCTTCATCGGCGAAGGCCGGCTGAACGAAGCCTCCGAGCATCTGTCGGTAGAGGACGTCATGCTGTGGAATCCCGTTACGGTGTACCAGTCCCGCGGCCTGGCGCACGGCGCGAAGTTAATGAAGCAGCATCGCGTCAACGGCCTGCTCGTGCTCGATAAAAATCGCGTGCTGCAGGGCGTCGTATCGAGGGAGGCGCTCGAGGAAAATTACCGGAACGAGGAGCTGACGCTGCAGGAAATCATGCGTGCCGACATCCCGAACGTCGTCGTCGGCTCTAGCGTCGCCGAGGCGGTAGACGTCATGAAGCAGCACGGCATGAGCTACCTGCCCGTCGTCCACCCGAACGGCCAGATCGCGGGTCTCGTGACCAATTCCAGCCTGATCGACGCTCTGCTCAAGCAGATCTGAACGGAGGCCGCCATGAATCTTTGGGACGTATTCATCAACCGGCGCGACGACATCGTACGCGCTACGCTCGAGCATCTGCAAATTTCGTTCATCGCGCTTTTCATCGCCATCGTCATTTCGGTCCCCGCGGGACTTGCCTTGACGCGCTTCCGGCGCCTCGCATCCCCCGTCATCGGGCTGACCTCGCTGTTCCAGACGATCCCGAGCCTCGCGCTGCTCGGCTTCATGATCCCGCTCGTCGGCATCGGCCGGGTGCCGGCCATCATCGCGCTGACGGTGTATGCCCTGCTGCCGATCCTGCGCAATACGTATACGGGCATCATGAACGTGGAAAAGCCGATCAAGGAAGCCGGCATCGGCATGGGCATGACGGGCATGCAGGTGATGTGGCGCATCGAGCTGCCGCTTGCGCTGAACGTCATTATGGCGGGGATCCGCACCGCGACGGTCATGGTGATCGGCGTCGCCACGCTCGCCTCGCTGGTCGGGGCCGGCGGCCTTGGCGACCTCATCTTCCGCGGCATCTCGACGGTCAATACCGAGCTGATTCTGGCGGGCACGATACCTGCCGCGCTGCTTGCCTTGCTGCTCGACTTTTTGCTGGAACGGATGGAACGGGCGGTCACGCCGCCCGGCTTAAGGCCGGTCGGCCGCAAACGGACGAATCGCTTCATGCGGGGCGTGGAGATCGCGCTCGGCGTCCTGCTCGTCGCGGCGATCGCGACCAGCTTGCTGGGCAGCGGCGGGCTCGGATTCGGCGGCGGCGGCGGCGGCAAGACGATCACCGTCGGAGGCAAAAACTTCACCGAGCAGGACATCCTCGTCCATATGCTGTCTTCCCTGATCGAGGCCAAAACCGATCTGAAAGTCGTGCGCAAGCCTTTTCTCGGGGGCTCCCAGGTGACGCACAGCGCGCTCACGAGCGGCGGCATCGACCTGTATCCGGAATATACGGGAACGGGCTGGTCCTCGGTGCTTGGCGAAGCGCCCGTCGGAGGGGATCCGCAGACCACGTACGACAAAGTTAAAGAAGCCTATGCGACGCGATTCGGCGTGACCTGGCTGCCGCCGCTCGGCTTTAACAACACCTATACGCTGTCAATGCGGGCAGACAAGGCAAAGAGCCTCGGCATCGACACGATGTCGCAGCTGGCTGCGCGTTCGTCCGAGCTGACGCTCGGCGCGACGCATGAATTCCTCGAGCGGGAGGACGGCTTCAAGGGACTGCAGGCCGCCTACGGCATGCAGTTCAAGAAGGTGACCGGACTGGACCCGGGCTTGACCTACGGCGCGGTCAAGGAGGGCACGACCGACGTCAACGACGCTTTCTCGACGGACGGACGCATCCCGGCGTTCAAGTTGAAGACGCTTAAGGACGACAAACAATTTTTCCCGCCGTACTATGCGGCCGTCGTCATTCGCGACAATACGCTGAAGGCGCATCCCGAGCTGGAAGAGACGCTGAACCTGCTGGCCGGCAAAATCGACGACGCGACGATGTCCGCGCTGAACGGGAAGGTCGATCTGGAGCGCAAGGAGCCGCGGGCCGTGGCGGAAGCGTGGCTGAAGGAGCAAGGCCTGATCTGACGAACGTGCCGGAAGGCTCCTTAGTCCATGATGATCCTGTGATGGTGCGTATACACGTTGAGCGCGTCAGCACGGATAAATCCGACGCACGTAATGCCAAGATCGTCGGCCAGCCGGAGCGCAAGGTCCGTCGGCGCGGACTTGGACAAGAGCAGCGGGCAGCCGATCTTGGCGGCTTTAAGGACGACCTCGGAGGAAAGGCGGCCGCTGAATACAATCGCCCGGTCTCTGGCGGCGATCCGATGGCGGATGCAGTGGCCGAACAGCTTGTCGAGCGCATTGTGCCGGCCGATGTCTGCCCGCGTCTCCGACGCGCCCGATTCGTCGATCAGCGCGGCGTTGTGCACGCCGCCCGTCGCCGCGAATTCGGCCGAAGCCGCCTGCAGTCCCGACATCCATTCGAAGCAGCGCTCGGCTGGAATTCGCAGTCCGCCGGACAACGTTTTGGCCGTTCTGGCGTCGTTCTGAAAATAAAACTGCCGGCTTTTGCCGCAGCAGGAGCCGATCATGCGCTTCGAGTAGAAATCCTTGGCGGTGGATTGCGGACGGACGAGCTCGACGCGGGCAAAGCCGCCTTGAGCGTCCATCGTCAACGCCTTCATATCTTCGCGGATGCGAATGACGCCCTCGGAGCCGAGGAAGCCGACGACCAGATCCGTCAGGTCGCTTGGCGAGCAGACCAAGGTCGCGAACTCCTCGCCGTCGACGATCAACGTGAGCGGATATTCGGCCGCCACATCCTCTTCGCGCTCGGTGACGATCCCCGCTTTCATTTTCGTCGCCGTCCATTTTACGATCGAAGGTCGTTCCATCCCGGTCCCTCCCCTGCGTCTATTCCGGCATGTCGATGTCCAATTCCTCGATTCGCTTCTCTACATACCGCGTATCCTTCAGCGCATGGTACGATTCGGCCTTTTCCACGACGACCGCCGCGTTATATTCGGGAATGCCCGCATGGGGCTCGTAGACCCCTTTGGGAAACAGCATATTGCCCTCCGGCCAATACAGCTCGAGGTTGCCCGCGGCCATCGCCGCCGCTTTGAGCCTGCCGTGAAATACGCCATGCCGGTTATAGACGACGACGGCATCTCCCTCCCGAATGCCGAGCTCCTCCGCGTCCGCAGTGTTCATCAGCACGTCGTACCGCCCGGCTCCGTTGAACGGATCAAGCTCGCCGTACACCATCGAATTAAACTGCTTGCCGCGGCGCGTCGTCGCGTAGAACCGGCCTTCGGGCTTGCGAAGCTCCGGGAGCTCGATCGGCAGAAGCCTGCCCTTGCCGTCCGGGGTCGGAAACTCGCCGCCTTCGCAAAGCCAAGCCCCGCCCCATTGGAAGACGTCGCCGCGCGCCCGCAGATGCTGGATGCCGTCGTAGTTCGGCGCGGCCATGGCGATCTCCTCGCGGACGGCAGCCGCATCGGCAAAGGCCGCAGCCTCTCGCAGCTCCGGTCTGACGCGGGCCGCCAGATCGGCATAAATCCGCCACTCGGGCCGGGCTTCCCCGATGCGCGGTCCTTCGATTTCCGGCGAGAAATACACCATTCGTTCCGTCGAGGTGGACGTGCCGCCTCCGGTCTGCTCGTACCGGGTCATGGCGGGCAGCACCCACACCTCTTTTTGGGCGTCGACGAGCGTAGAGGTATTGAGGACGATATCCTGATGGACGCGCACGTCGACGTTTTCCAGGCAGCTCCGCACGAAGTCGGGGTCCGGCATCGTCTCGAGGAAGTTGCCGCCGGACGTGTAGAATACCTTGAGCTTGCGCTCATGATCGCCCGGCAGCATCGCATTCTCCAGCGACACGCCGACGATGTCGCCCTGCCAGCGCGGCAGTTCGAATCCCCACATCGCCTCGATACGCCGGATGTGTTCCTCCTGAAAATCCCCGCCGGGCAGGCTGAACGGGTCCGCCCCCATTTCGCCGGAGCCCTGAACTCCGCTATGGCCGCGGATCGGCATAACGCCGCAATGCTCCCTGCCTATAAAGCCGCGGAGCAGCGCCAGGTTGGCGACCTGCGAGATGTTGTCCGTACCGAAGCGGTGCTGGGTGAGCCCCATGCTCCAGACGAAGACGCCGCTGCGCGAGGCGGCCAGCAGCTGCGCGAACTCGGCCATCCGCTCGCGCGACAAGCCCGACGATCGTTCGAGCGCGCCCCATTCTTGTTCGCGCACATGCGTCCTCAGCGCTTCGTAACCGTTCGCGTGCGCCTTCACGAACGCATGATCGATAGCCGAGCCGGGCCGGTCGTCCTCCATGTCGAACCAATGCTTCATCACGCCGTTCATGAACGCGATGTCGCCGCCGATGTTCACCTGGTAAAAATCGTCGGCCAGCTTCGTGCCGAACAGCGCGGACTCGGGGATCGAAGGCACCCAGTAGCCCTCCATCGCCGGCTCGCGGTACGGATTGATAACGATAATCTTCGTGCCTTTGCGCTTGGCGGCGTACATATATTTGGTGGACACCGGCTGGTTGTTCGAAGCTACGCTTCCCCAAAACACGAGCACGTCCGTGCCGATCCAATCCTTGTAGCTGCAGCTCGAAGCGCCGATGCCAAGCGACCGCTTCATCGCGGTCTTCGAGGGCGAATGGCAGATGCGCGACGCGTTGTCGATGTTGTTCGTGCCGATCAGGCGGGCAGCCTTGGCTGCGGCGTAGTACGATTCGTTCGTAATGCCGCGCCCTGTCAGGTAAAAGGCCAGCTGCTTCGGATCCACGCCGCGGATGCGGCTTGCGATGCGATCGAGCGCTTCGTCCCACGACACGCGCCTGAAGCCGCGCTCGCCTTTCTCCCGCAAGAGCGGATAAGGAATGCGTCCCAATTTTCGCAGCTGCGCGCTGTCCATACGTCTGAGCGCGTCGATATCGGCATGCAAAACGTCCGGCTTGATCGGCCCCATCGTATTCAGCCGCAGCACGTTCAGCCGCGTCGTGCACAGATGCGGGCCCATAAGTGTCTGGTCGTATAGGCCGGACACGCCGAGCGCGCAGCCGTCGCAGACGCCCTGCGTCAGGATTCTGTAGGCGTACGGCAGATTGTCGCGGTTATCCCAGACGACCTTCATCGTATCGCGGATATGATGCGGCTTCTGCCTGCCGAGTCCGAACGGCACCTTGCTCACCCACAGCCTGGGATCCGGACGCCCCGGCAGCTTGGTCCGTCCCGAATGCTTGGTTTTGCCCATGATCGTCGACCTCCGCGTCCGCTGGGATGGAAATGAAAAAGCCGCGAAGGTCGGGAACAGGTTCGCTGCTCCCTGACGTGCGGCTTCGAGTATTTTTATTCTAGCAGGCTCCGGATCTTGTCTGCAACCGTTTTCAACAAGCGGACTCCTCTCAATTGTCTGTCTTTATTTAATTCGAAAAACAGGGCCTCTGGGCGGAAAAGGCAGGCTTTTGCCTTTAGGGATAATAAAAGCGTGGTCGCGCCTGATCGTCAGCCTGTCGCATTCGCCGTCGGTAATCACTAATAACGGTCCGGTTTCCGGAAAATCTCTCGCTTTTTCGATCAGATCGATAGCCGGCTGCAAAACGGTGCCTCCGCGGCCTTTGATTTTGACTTTGCCGGCGATTTCTTCCGGGGACATATAACCGGCGTCGTAGGCCGCCGCGTCGCAAAACACGACGCGAACAAACGGTACGTCCCGGTTGATCGAATAATTGGCGATGCACCCTAAAGCCTGACCCAGCAGCTGAAGTCCCATTGATCCGGAAGTATCGATAACCACCGCAAACGTTCTTGCCGCATCGTATGGATTTTTGTACGCCGGCCTTGCGATGTCGGGCGTGGAGGATTGACGGCGCGAGAGCCGCGAATACGTTCTGTATTTCTCGACGCTCGGAAAGTGCTCGTCGAACCACTGGGCCAGTTCCACATCCCAAGGTACGGGCGGATGCCCCAGCGCCCGGATTTCTTGTATAAGTCCCGCAGGCAACAATCCCCGCCCGGTTTCTTGATGGTATTCGAGCCCCTGCATGATCGCTCTTTTGCAAAAGTCATCCAGATCCTGGCCCTCGCGGTGGTCCCAGAAGCCTTTATAGCCCTTGTCCAGCATATCGGTCAGTCCGCTGCCGCGAAGCGTCGCAAGCTTGCGGTTGGTGCGAATATTGTTGGTCAACCGGTCATAAATGGTTTCGGCCGAAAGATTTTTCAGCTCGGGATCGTACAAGACGCCGATACGGGGAAGCGCGCCGACATTCATTTCGACCAGCCAGCCATTAATCACGTAATCGCAGGCCACGTTCCACAATTCATGATCGCGTCCCGCACAACGCTGATGATGTCGGAGCGCCGCATGCAGGAGCTCATGGGCCATTACAAAAATCGTTTCCGCTTCATCCAGACCAGCGGTCGGATTCATATAGATTTCCTGATCGATCACGTCTATGGCAGCGACCGTAATTTGAAACTGCTGGCAGATCGCAACGTCTTCTATGATCTTAAAGCCGCTGGCCAGCGCGCCCAAAAGCGGATAGTGATTAACAAACCACTCTTTTGCCTTTTGCGCTTTTGTTTTCTGGCCGGCGTTCGTCGTGTATAAGGAATCGGTATATCCCGCCGACACATTCACCGCCGCCCTGACGGCGTTGGCGATGCCTTGCGCGAGCAGCTCGGCCCACTGGATATCGCGGTGATGATGCCGGAACTTTCTATTTTGGCTAAATAAAATGTCGGGAGCATTCACGCCGCCGGTTCCGAAATAGGCCAGTGAATCCGGGACCCCTCGCCTCTGAAAGATTTCGAGCAAATGGTATTCGTCGCGAAACGTAAAAGGAAGCTGCGTTTCAATATCTTGAGGCGCCTTGCCCATCTTGAGGTCCGCCAGAAATTTGTTAACGACGGCGTCGGATGCGCCTTGCCAGAAGCGTTCGTCCACGTTGTCCGGCTTGGTCGCATGCCCGAACCCCAAATGAAGCAGGCAGTGCGCGAGCACAAATACCCACTCCTCTTTAGTTAAATGGCGCTTCGGATGCGCATAAAGCACGCCTCTGACATCCACCACGCAGTAGCCATGCTCCGGACAAGCATTGTTTTTATCGCGGTTGAAATGCGTATGCTTGGCAATCGGCGAAAACAGCGGGTGCGTCAACATTTCTCCGACGGCTTCGCGATAAGTTAAATCCCATGGATTCTGGCTTGCGGTCGATTTGCTCATAGACACCTCTTAACTTTGCTTGCGCTCCGCCAGCCGCGGCAAGTCGCGCACGATCTCGACCATCAGCCAATCCGGAAGCTTGTCGTCATCGTTGTTTTTCGCCACGACCATTTGAGCGATTTCCATCGAAATCTCGCTTAACTCTTTGATCAAGCCCTTAACGCGATGAGCGAACTGGCGGTTCGCGTCCCGTACGGCGTCTTTATTTTGCGGAAGCTCTTTGACGACTTGGGCCCGGAACGATTGAGCAAGGAAATACAGCAAATCCCGATCCTCCGGATTAGAAGGGAAAGACGCTTCGCCGGCCATGATCTTGTTAAGCTGGTACTTGCTTTTGGTGTTCTTGAAATAAGCCTTAAAGTTCATGGCGTGTTCGGGGGATAACGTGCCGCATGCCAAAATATCGATAATCTCAACGGAGAGATTGTCGCCGTACTCGTGCAAGGCGTCGCTTAAGATGTGCCAGGAACGCGGCGTTGAAAAGGGTTGCTCCGTTTTAGGGGGCTGGCTCCACAGGTGATCGGGCCGCATTTGGATGTATTCGATGACTTGAGGATGGATGCCGGCGTCGTAAGCCCATTCGAGCCAATCGCGGGAAGAAGCCTTTAGTTGAACGTGGAACATACGATTGATGAGCGCTGAAGACATCGGTTTTACGATCGCGCTGTCCTGTGCCCGATTGCCCGCTCCGATAATAATGGAGCCTTTAGGCATCGTATAATTGCCGATTCTTCTTTCGTTAATCAAGCTGTAGAATGCCTTTTGCACTTCCTGACTGGAAGCGTTAAGCTCATCGAGAAAAAGACAGTACGGTTCGTCGCGGGCGATCATCTCGGGCGGACAAAACTGGCTTTTGCCGTTAACGATCTGCGGCACGCCAATCAGGTCCTCAGGCGCCAGCTGGCTGCCAAGCAGGGAAACGCAAGGAAGGCCCAGTTGCTCCGCGAACTTTTCTACCAATGAGGATTTGCCGATGCCGGGGGCTCCATGAATAAAAACGGGACGTACAACAGATACATTTAATAGCAATTCCATAAGCGCTTTGGCTGTTACCGATTTAACTTGATCCAATCCATAGCTCCTCTCGATTATGCGGATTCATTATCCCCGCCAAAAGCCCTTAATAAAATAGATATAGCCTACAATAGCTAAAATGGCAATAAATATCTCCACAACCAGCACGACTGGCCGACATTGCATATGAAGCGCCTGGGTGTTCCTAAGTAGGAACGAATCCGGCCGGCCTTGCGCTTGAGGCGCCTCGGTGTTCCTACGTAGGACAAGCCCGGCCAGTCTTGCGCATGGAACGCCTCGGTGTTCCTAAGTAGGAACAAATGCCTTTTTCTATTCCTATCCCTTCCGCGACACGAAAGGATTGCCCGTCTCCCAAAACCGCCACGGGTAATCTCTCGCCTCGCCGCTGTTGTCGATGCCGATTCTGGGGCCGGCCGATATGGACGTCACGGGCCTTCCTTCCGCGATATACAGGGGCGGCTTGTCCAGCGGGAGTCCGTAATCCTGCATGCGGATGCCCAGCGCCTTCGTCAACTTGCCCGGCCCGCTTGTCAGATGATGGATCTTTTTCAACGGGCCTCTGCGTTCTAGCATGAGCGCTTCTCCCGTCACGGGCTCCACGGCCCTGATCAATACGGCTTCGGGGTAGCCCGGCTTGCCGCTCACCACGTTAAACAGGCAGTGGGTATGCATGGCATAGGTATACGCGTAACCCGGCGGACCGAACATCACTTCCGTCCGCGGCGTCCGTCGGCCTCCGAAGCTGTGCGCGGCCCGATCGCCCGGTCCGACGTACGCTTCCGTCTCCACGATCCAACCGGCAGCAACGCCGAGCTCCGTTTCCTTGACAAGCAGCATGCCGAGCAGCGAACGGGCCAGTTCTAGCGTCGGCTTTTGAAAAAATAAGGGGGTTACGGGCGTGGTCGTCATTAGGCTCACCTCGTTTATCGCTTACACACAATTCCAGGACCTTCTCCCACTGGGAAGCATTCGTTTCGTAGATCGTTCACCATACAATATAGCGTACAATCCCGCACATTACGAAAAGCAGCTTGGGAACCACATTGTTGACCGCGGAGAATGACGTTTGTATGGGAACTGGAGGGTGAGAGGACACAGCGGACGTTATTTCGTGGAAAAGCGGTCCATTCGCGGTGATTGCGGACTGGAGAGACGTTAATTACCCAAACATGCGCTAAAACGACCGACATTCCCGGCAATAGCGGAACCTGTGTCCGCCCGAGAACCGCAATCGGAGGTTTGAGCGCAAATAGCGGAACCTGTGTCTTTCACCCCACAACGGCAGGCTGCAGCAACCAGCCATTGCGAGCAATCGGCTGCACGTTGTTCCTTCCAGCAACATTTCCATATGTAAAACCCCCGATCAGCTCCGCTGACGGGGGTTCGCCAACCTCGCATTACGCTTCCGTATTACGATTTTCCCGCCACGCCGACGCCCGCAAGCGCCTCCAGCACGCCCGCGACGATCTCCTCGTAATCCTCCTCGTTCAATGAGAATAGCTCTTCCCTCCGCTTGCGCGCGTTCGGGTGCAGCTCCTTCACGTCGTTCCACAGGAACACCTTTCGCAGACGCAGCTCGAGCTGTTCCCTGTCCCCGCCCTCGCGGACGTAACGCGCGAGAAGCTCGAAGTCGCGGATGCCCTTCTGCAGCAGCTTGTACCGCAGGGACAGCATCGGCTTCCCGTCGCGTCCCGGATACACGAAGTTCGTGTCGCCCGCGGGAAAGAACGGATAGTGGTACGAGATCTTATTCAGCGGATCGTTCGGCCACACCGTATAGTTCCAGCGCAGGAAGCCGTCCAGCCGGAACTGCCAAGCCATCCACGGGAGCAGCCGGCTCTCCAACAGATGCGAGGCGATAAACGTATTGGGAAGCAGCGGCGCACAAGCGACATAAAATAGCGTCTTTCCTTCTTTCCCCTGCTTCAAAGCCATCAGTTCGTCATACTCTTCGGCTACGCAATCCAGGCTGGGCACGTGGTCGAGGAGCCCCTCTTCCTTAATAAATTCCGCATGGTTGATCGCGACTTTGTACTGAAAGGAGGGCGCCATGACCCGGAGTGCGTTCAAGCGGCCGCGGAACCGTTCGAGATCCGCCGGCTCGTCCGCCAGAATGCGCACTTTGCCGATCCAGCCTTGATCGATGAAATTTTTCTCCAGCGCAGACACGTAACGCGCGAGCTCGCCTTTGTCCTTGATGTATTTGTACGTACCGCTCCGTTCGTCGTAATACCTGACGCGGACGGCGTCGTCAAGGTCCGGAATAACCCGGCCGTAGCCCGCATCTTCGATGACCCAAATATTAAGCAGCCCGAACACTTCGATCTCGCTGTCGATGCCATGCTTCTCGCACAGCTCCACGTACCGGTTCAACGCCCCGAAATCGTATGCCCACTCCCCATCCGCGCGCCGCGTCACGTTCACGATGCTATACTCGAACATATTCGCCGGATCGACCCTGTCGAACGCGGAGCCTTGGCCCGACCAGGGGACCTCGGAGACGACCACGGTAGCGGCTTTTTGACCGAGCTCCGCCAGCGAGGCGACGTAACCTTCCATGATCGCGAAGTGCCGGTCGCTCCACAGCACGACATCGTATTTGCGCGCAATGTTGGCGTTGTGCTGCCAGAGATCCAAATAAAACGAATAATCCGCGGGCCTGGGCAGCTCTAAGTCCAGCACCCGGACCTCGAACGCAAGCGTCCCTACGAGCACCTCATCCTCGAACATCCGGTGCCGGTAGACGGAAATTTCGGGACGGTAAACGCCGGGCTTCGCGTCCGCATCGATCTCCACCTCGACCCATACAGGCTGCACCCTTTTCTTTTCCACATGGATGACGCCTTGATCCAGGATCATGTCCGACTTGAGCTGCCGGTCGTCGTCCTCTACCAGTCCGATCAGCTTGGCGTTGATGCGGCCCTGAGACAATCCAGGCACTTCCACGCTTACCCGAAGGACGTCGATCGGCCCGCGCTCGTAAAATGCGGCTTCTCCGTTCACGCCGACGAGCATCTCATCCTCCGAATAGATGAGCAGCTGCGCGGCCGCCCGGTCGTTTTTGCCGCATGTCAGCCGAATGTCCTTCGGCTCGTCGAATGGCACCTTAAATTTATGCAGAACGCCAAGTACGTATTTATAGCTCTCGTGCTCCAGCCCAAGCGCAATCGTCATTCGGACGGCCTCCCGCTTCAATGTGCTTACCCTCCGAGTATACGTTCGGCCCCCTGGAAGTCATATGCCATTTATCCGCGAAAATATGGATTTTTCCCGCGTTTATGGTACAGTTAAGCCAAATGGCCCGCAAGGGCGTTCCGAAGGCGGGGCGAAGACGTGGAGTTCGAAAGCTTCTACAGGCTGATAGACGAAGACGATAAGGGCTTCAACGATCCCGGACATTATTTGCTGATTAACTCGGTCGGCTACTACAAGTTCGAATCGTTTTTCCGAATGACGCACCGAAGGCAGGGACGTAAGGACTTTTACCTTTCCTACAACCATACCGGGCCGATGACCGCGCGTCTTCGGGGGCAGCAGCGGATTCTCGACCCCGGCAGCTTTTTTCTGATCCGTCCCTTCGAAGAGCAGTACTACGGCCACCACAGGGAACAGGAGTTTTTCGCATATTGGGTCCACTTTACGGGGTATGGCGCGGAGGAGCTGCTGCACCGGGCGGGGCTGTTGGAGAGTCAATCGGTTCAGACGGGCGTTGACGGCCGTACGGTCGAATTATTCGAAGCGATGATGGCGGAAGTGAGGGATAAAAAGCCCGGCTACGAGTTGGCCTCCTCGTCCCTGCTGTCCTATCTGTTTTCCACGATCGCGAGGCACAATGCCAGAGACGGCGGCTTCGACGCCGGACGGATGCGCAACGATATCTACGAATCGATTAAATACATCCACGATCATTACGCGGAAGAGATATACGTCGGCCGATTGGCGGAGCTTTCCCATCTTAGCGTCGACCGGTTCACCGCATTGTTCAAACGCATCACGTCCACGACGCCGCAGCAATACATCCTCCGGTTCCGGCTCCAGCGGGCCTGCGAGCTCATGAAGCGGACAAGCATGAACATCAAGCAAATCTCGGGCCTCGCGGGCTTCGAGGACCAGTTGTATTTCAGCCGGATTTTTAAAAAATATTACCGCGAGACCCCATCCCAATATCGCGCGAGGTTCCAAGATGAAGGATAATCCGCTTCGTTCCCTGCTGGCGGCCGCCGAGCTGACCGTGCTGAAGTTCGACAATCACCGCAGGCGGTCGATCAACTACCGCAATCGCGTCATCCAGGATTACTATATGATGACTTACGTCCGCAGCGGATCGGCCAAGCTCAGGGTCGAGGACCGCGTGTACGACATTCCGCCGGGCACCGTCATCTTCATTCCTCCGCTGCTTGCGCACGATCAGTACAAGGATACCGACGAGGAGACGGAGTTTCTCTGGTGGCACTTCACCTACCGGATCCAAAACGCGATCGACGTCCTGCCCTTCTTGCGAATCCCGTTTATTTATCCGCTGCGCGATCATCGCCGGTTCGAGGATGTATTCGACGAGCTCATGCGCTGCCAGCATCCGGACGACGGACATCTCCCCAAGGTGATCCTGCAAAAAGCCAAATCGCTTGAGCTGCTATACGTGCTGCTCGACAGCGCCGTCGGCCAATCCGTCGCCGCGAATCCGGACCTGCCGCCCGCGGGCTTCCTGTCCCTGCTGCTCAAGATCGCGACCCGGCCGGAGGCCAACTTCACGCTCTCCGAACTGGCCCATGAGCTGCATATGAATCCGACATACGTCAGCAATCAGTTCAAGCGCACGTTCGGCAAATCCCCGATCCTGCTCCACCGGGAGATGAAGGTCGCCAAGGCCAAATCCTTGCTCGAAGCGGGCGAACGCACCGTCGCCGAGATCGGCGCCGACCTCGGATTCCAGGATGTGCAGAGCTTCAGCCGGCTGTTCAAGAAGTACGCGGGCATCTCGCCCAGCCAGTACAAGCGAGTATTCGAAATCAGACCTGTATAAGTGTTAACGATCCCCGCATTAAGGCACTGGGATAAGCACAGCGTTCCCCTCTACAATAGGAGCATCAGGGCGTAAGAAGCCCCTAAGAGGAGGCTGTAAAATGGAATCGTGGAATGTCGTTTTTCCCGAGGCGCAGCAAGTCGAGATACGCAAAGAACCGTTCGACCCGGCGCTCGGGCGAATGGAAATTTTGTGCCGGTCGGTCGCTTCGCTCATCAGCACCGGAACGGAGCTGCAATGTCTTAGAGGCATATTCGATGCGGGGACCAACTGGTCGGAATGGGTGAAGTACCCCTTTCAGCCCGGCTATCTGACGACGGCCGAGGTGCTCGAGGCAGGCCCGGACGTGACGGGTATCCGCGCGGGAGACCGCGTCAATGCGGGGCATTCGCATGCGCAATACTTTAAAATTGAAGCGCGGGACGTCTACCTGCTGCCGCGGGAAATCAGCGCCGAGCAGGGACTCTGGCTGAGCTTGGCCAAGACGACGCAGCTTGGCGTCCGGCGGGCGGAGCTGCAGCTTGGCGAAACGGTCGGCATCGTCGGTCTCGGCCTGCTGGGCCAACTGGTCGCCCAGTATGCTTACTTATCGGGCGCGAGAGAAATCTTCGCCATCGATCCGGCTGCGAGCCGTCTGGAACTGCTGCCGAAAAAGCCGGGAATCCGTCCATTGCCCATGGATGCGGGAGCCGCAAGAGAAGCGGTCCGCGCCGCGACGGAAGGCAAAATGCTCGATGTCGTCTTCGACGTCACCGGCCATCCGTCCGTCCTTGCCCAGGCCACCTTGCTCGTCAAGCCCTTCGGGCGCGTCGTGCTGCTCGGAGATACCTCCGTCCCTTCGCAGCAAACGCTCGGTCCGAACGTCGTGTCGGACTCCATCTCCATTTTGGGCATCCATGCGCTCAAAAATTATCGGGATTGGAACCATCCCGCGATGTCCGGGCTGTTCCTTCAATATTTGATCCAGGGTCGTATGGATATCGGTCCGCTCATTACGCACCGGTATTCGCCTATGGACGCGCCGGAAGCTTACGGTCTGCTCGCGAACAACCGCAGTTCGGCCATGGGCGTGCTGTTCGATTGGACGCTTTTGAATTAGTCGGGGGGCGATACTTGCGCCGGTACGCGTTTAATCTCTGGGGCTGTCGACTCTCATAATGTCCAGGAAAGGCAGCTTCAAGACCTTCTCGAGCGTCTGGACATGGACCAATCTCGTCCGCGCGTCCAGCTTCACGATCCGGCCGCGTACCGGCTCCGGTTCGTCCCATACGGTCAGTACGACGGTGCTGTCCTCTTGCTTGGCTTCCACCAGACGCTCTCCCATTTCCTCGAGCTCGAATTCGTCGCGCGTCGGCCGCTTGGCTTTATATTTCTTTCCGGGCTTCTTCACCTCTGGCATCGATGTACCTCCTTAAGTCAATTCTTCTATTCTACCAAATAACGAGGGCGTTATGGGGAAAAGGAGCTTGTGATATAATAAACCCAGTTTATTATAGAAACCTGGTGAGATGAATGGAGCGTTCGGAGCGCAAATATTGGGTGCCCGCATTGGAAAGAGCGCATGAAGTGCTTCATTGCATCGCGGCCCGCCCTTCCCGGCTGCGAATGATGGACCTGGTGTCCGAGACGGGAATCAACAAGAGCACGATGTTTTCGCTTCTGCAGACGATGGAGGCGATGCATTGGGTGAATCGGGAAAAAGGCGAAACCTACGCCCTTGGCCCCGTATTCGCCACGCTGGGCCGCGCTTACTTCTCCGGCATCGATCTCGTCGCGCAGTTTCAGCGCCTGGCGGCGGTGGCCGCTGAACGGGTAGGCGAGACGGTACAGCTTGCCCGTCTGGAAGGAACACATATTTTGTATCTGGCGAAAAAGGAAGCGCCGTCGCCCGTACGGCTCGTGTCCGAGCCGGGCATGCGAATTCCCGCCTATGCGACTGCCATGGGCAAGGCGCTCTTGTCGCATATGCCGGACGGACAGATTCGCGCGTTGTTCGCGGACGCCGCGTTCGAACGGTTTACCGAAAAAACCGCCGCGAACGTGGAGGCATTGATCGGGCAGCTCCAGAGCGTCCGTGAACTCGGCTACGCCGTGGACGAGGAAGAAGTCGTGAACGGAATCGCGTGCATCGCGGCGGCGGTCCAAGACCCGGGCGGCGTGCCGTCGGCGGCCGTCAGCTTCACGATGCCGCTGCCTCGCTGGGAAGCCAAGAAGCCGATCGCGCTCGCGGAAGTGCGGCGGCTGGCGGAGCAGCTGTCTTCTTTGCAATAAGGAACCGCCGACAAGGACTCGTTTTCAGCGCCTCCAGCGCCTGAAAGCGGGTTCTTTTTCATTGACCGCCATCAAAGACGGATGTTATATTAGTTTTATATAATAAATCTAGTTTTATATAATAAACTCAAGGGATGTGAATACCGGATATGCGGCTAAACGGCAAAGTATGTTTGATTACGGGTTCGGGTTCCGGCATCGGCAAGGGCTCCGCTTTGCGCTTCGCGCAGGAAGGCGCGACCGTCATCATTAACGATCTCGACCAGGCCAAGGGCCAGGAGACGGTCGACGAGATCAAGAAAAACGGCGGCAGCGCCACGTTTATCCCCGGCGACGTCACGTCCCCCGCAGAGATGGAAGCGATGGCGCAAGCTGCGCTTCAAGCGTTCGGGCACGTCGACGTACTCTTCAACAATGCCGGCATCAGCGGCGTCGGCGCGCTGCACGAGCTGGAGCTCGAGCAATGGGATAAGGTGATGCGCGTCAATATCGCCGGCGTGTTTTTGCCGAGCAAATATTTGCTGCCGAGCATGATGGCGCGCAAATCCGGCTGCATCATCAACATGTCGTCTTGCATCGCCGAGATCGGGCTTGCCCGCCGCGCTTCCTACGCCGCTTCCAAAGGCGCCGTCCTCGCCTTGACCAAGTCGATGCAGGTGGATTACGCGCCTTACGGCATCCGCGTGAACGCCTTGCTGCCGGGCACCATCTTCACGCCATTTGTCGAAAACTATCTGAAAAACTCCTACGACGACCCGGAAAAAGCGATCGAAGCCATCAAGAGCCGCCAGCTCAGCGGCGAGCTGGGCAGGCCCGAAGACGTGGCGAACGCCGCCCTGTTCCTCGCTTCGGACGAAGCCGGCTTCATGATGGGCTCGCCGCTCTACATTGACGGTGGCGTCACGTTCGGCAAAAATGCATAATAGATTTAGAGACTGCGATAAGGAGACTTGAGAGATGAGATTCGTAACGATCCTGGAAGGCGATGAGCTCGCGTTAGGCGTTGTTAGAGGGGAAGAAATCGTACAATTGCGCAAAGCGTTGGAAGCGGTACCGGCGCAAGCCGTGCCGACCGAAGCGATGGACTTGATCCGCGGCGGAAAAGAAGCGGTCGCGGCGGTTGAACGTTATGTCGAGCAGCTGCCGGCAGGACCGCAAGCCTACCTGCTGCAGGAGAGCGATGCCCGCTTCGGCCCATGCGTGACGAATCCGGGCAAGATCATCTGCATCGGCCTTAACTATCGCAAGCATGCCGAGGAGTCCAACGCGCCGATCCCGGAATATCCGATCCTGTTCAATAAGTTCAGCAACACGCTGGCCGCCCATGGCGACGATATTCCGCTGCCGAACCGGGTGACGAGCGAAGTCGATTACGAAGCGGAGCTGGCCATCGTCATCGGCCGGGACGCCAAGTACGTGGACCAAGCCGAAGCGCTCGACTATGTATTCGGCTACTGCTGCGTCAACGATCTGTCGGCGAGAGATTTGCAGATGCGCACGCATCAATGGCTGCTCGGCAAATCGCTCGACAAATTCAGCCCGCTCGGCCCGTACCTCGTCACGGCCGAAGAAGTCGGCGATCCGAACGCGCTCGCCATGCGATCCATCGTCAACGGCGAAGTCCGCCAGAACTCCAACACCTCGGACATGATTTTCCCGTGCGACGAGATCGTCAGCTACGTTTCGCAGCATATGACCTTGTATCCCGGAGACGTGATTCTGACGGGCACCCCCGAAGGCGTCGTCCTCGGCCTCCCCAAAGAAAAGCGCGTGTACCTGAAGCACGGGGATATCGTCACGATCGAGATCGAAAAGCTGGGCTCCCTCACGAACCGGATGGTGGACGAATAAGAACGGATCAACTCCGTAAGCATCAAAACACAAACGGGATGAAGCAGAGGAATTTTGCTTCATCCCGTTTTGCTATTTCACAAGTCCTTTTTGTTCACGACATTCGGAATCGCTCGTCCCTCGAGGAAATCGATGATGCGCGTAGACGTCAGATTCCGCAGCCGCGCCTCGGACTGCTCGGAGTACCAGGCGATATGGTTGGTGACGATCGCTCGCGGATGATTCAGCAGCGGATGATCGTCGGCAGGCGGCTCGTCCGTCAGCACGTCCAGCCCCGCAAAGGAAATATCCCCACGATTCAGCGCATCCAGCAAATCGCCTTCATGAATGAGCGGTCCGCGCGAGACGTTGATCAGCACAGGCTTCTTCTTCATTTTGGCGATGTTCTGCGCATTGATGATGTGCTTCGTTTCTTCCACGTACGGGCAGTGCAGCGAGATCAGATCGGACTGCGCGAGCAGCTCGTCCAGCGATACGAGCTCGACGCCCTCGGGGACGTTGGCCTGGCTCAAGTACGGGTCGCTCACGATAATCCGGCAGCCGAAGCCCCGCATGCGGGTGATGACTTGCGCGCCGATGCGTCCCATGCCGATCAAGCCGAGCGTCAGCTCCGACAAGGCGAAGATCGGCTTAAGCTCGGGCATGCGCGTCCATTGTCCCCCGCGAACGAGCGTCGAAGCCGGAAACAGCTTGCGGTGCGACGCGAGCAGCAGGCTGACGGCATGGACGGCCACTTCCTCTAGGCAATAGTCCGGCACGTTCATGACCGTTATCCCGCGCTTGCTCGCCGCCTGCACCGGGATGCTGTCCAGGCCGATGCCTTCCCGGGCGATCAGCTTCAAGCTGGGCATGCGCGCCAGCAGCGCTTCCGTCACTTGCTGCAGCTGGACGACCAGCACCTCGGCATCCTTCACCGTCTCCGGCAATTCCGCTGTCGCAACGCCGTCGTAAACGTCCACTTCGCAGCCGGCTTCACGCAGTATGTTTTCCTCAATCGTATAATCGACGGTCGAAAAATTGACCAGAGCAATTCTATTCATGCAGCAGTCGCCGTTCCTTTCCTTTAAGCTTTCTCTTGTACTTCGCGGCCGCTATAGCTGCGCCAAGGCCTGCTCTACGTCCTCCAGCAAATCCTCCGTGTCCTCCAGGCCGACCGACAGCCGCACCAGCTTGTCGATTCTGCTCTCGTATTCGGTCCCGACGACCGCGTCCTGCTGCCAGCCGATCGCCGTCGCATAGACGAGGCTCTCGAAGCCGCCCCAGCTGACGCCGATCTTGAACCAATGCAGGCTATCCACGAACTTGCGTACCGCCGGTTCTCCCCCGCGCAGCTCAAAGCTGAGCAGCCCCGTCGGCCCGCTCATCTGGGAGACGGCAAGCTCATGCTGGGGATGGCCCGGGAGCAGCGGGTAGTTCACCCGCTCCACCTGTGGATGACCGTCCAGCAGCGCAGCGACGCGCATGGCCGATTCGCCGTGCTGCTTCATCCGCAGCCCGAACGTGCGAAGCCCCCGAGTGGCGAGCCACGCGTCAAAAGGGGGAAGCGCGCCTCCGATCACGCCGATCTCCATTGCGGTAAGCTTGCGAATCGTATCCTGGCTGGAGACGACGACGCCGCCGGTCAAGTCGCTGTGACCCGACAAATACTTGGACAACGAATGTACGACGACGTCGAAGCCCCAATCGAGAGGCTTGAGCGTCGCTGGCGTCGCGCAGGTATTGTCGATGACGGACACCAATCCATGCTCCCTGGCGATCGCGATCGCGCCGCGAAGATCGAAGACGTCCATGAACATCGTGGAGTAACCTTCCGTATACAGCATGCGGGTGTTCGGCTTCACGGCGTCGCGAATGTTATCCAAATCGCGGAAGTCCACGAAATCGCAGGTCACGCCATAACGCGCCATCCATCCGGACAGCATGGCATAGGTGCCGCCGTAGATCGGATAGCTGCAGATCACATGATCGCCCTGCTTCAAAAAATGAAGCAGCGCGGTAGAGACCGCCGCCATGCCGGACGCGAACACTTTGGCGGCTTCCCCGTTATCGAGCGCCGCCAGCTTTTTTTCCAGCATGTCCGTCGTTGGATTGCCCATGCGCGAATAACGGTACGGCGCCTCCGACTTCATCTCGTCATACGAATTGGCCGTAAACAAAGAATTCAAGAATAAAGGAGGCACGACCGCCCCGTGAAAAGTTTCTTCGCCGAAATGGGCAAGCATCGTCTGCATGCGCATAGGACTTCACTCCGATTGATGTAATGGTAAGCCTTCGAATCTCAGGGCCCATACCGTGCGGACGGCGTTAACCGCCGAAAGGCACCGTCGCAAAACCTTGCGTCGCGGTCTTGAAGCGAAAGACGCCCCCGGCGTTCGGCTCGTCGATCAACTGTCGCTCGCTGAGGCCTTGCCTGGCCGTCGTAATATACAGTTCGTCCAGCAGCTCGCCGCCGAACGCGCAGGAAGTGACGTGCGATGCGGCGACGGCGACGGTCTGCAGGCGCTCGCCGGTCGCGGGATTGAAGCGAACGACCTTGCCTCCGCCCCAGATCGCGATCCAGAGCATGCCTTCCCTGTCGATCGTCATCCCGTCCGGGAGCCCCTCGTCGTCGCCGATGCGAATGACCGTCCTTGGCGCCGCCACGTTCCCCGTCCCGAGATCGTAATCGAACGCGACGACTTCCCGGGTCGTCGAATCGATATAGTACATCGTCCGGTTATCCGCGCTCCAGGCAAGCCCGTTGGAGATCGTGACGTCCGTCAGCACCTGGCGGCAGCCGAGATCCGCTTCCAAGCAATACAGGGCGCCGGACGGACCTTCCTCTTTTTCGTCCATCGTCCCCGCCCAGAATCGCCCGGCGGCATCGCACTTGCCGTCGTTGAACCGGTTGCCGGGCAGATCCGCCTCGATCTCGACGATCTGCACGGCCGATTGCAAAGTCGGGTCGTAGCGGTAGAGGCCGTCCCGCATCGCGCAAATAAAGCCGCCGTCCCGCGCGGGAACGAATGCGCCGACCTCCTGCGTCATGCTGACGCTTTGATGCTCCCCCGAATTCGGCTCTAGCCGATGGATCTTCTTATCCGTAATGTCGGTCCAGCAGAGACAACCGTTGTTCGAATCCCACCACGGCCCTTCGCCTAGCGTATTCCGCGCATCGTACAAGAGCTCCGCCCGGTCTGTCATCGCTACCGCCCTCCCGTTTCTCCGGTATAATGGGGTTTATTTGTATTGCAGGATTTCTCGAAGCAGCGGCGTCAAGCCGTCCGCGATCCGCATGTGGCCCAGATCGGTCGGATGAACGCCGTCAACGGTGCATTCGTTCCAGATATCCCCGAGCAGGTCGGCCCCGTCATGGAAATGAATGAAGCGATCGCCTTCACGCTGCAAGGACCCCACCAGCTCCTTTTGAAAATCCCTTCTGACCACGCGGTCCTCATAAGAGGCCGTATTCGTGTGCTCGTAGCCGTAAGGAATTCTCGATAAAACGAGAATCGGCACCTCTGCATGCTTGCTGCGCAGGATGCGCAGGAACTCGGGCATCGTGCGGATCAAGTCGTCCGCGTGCACGTTGTTGGCATCGTAGTCCACGACGATACAGGCCGGATCTTCAATGTCGCCGATCATCCGCGCGATCTCCGGATCGCCCTTGCCGTTGCCCGAAAAACCCAAATTGATGAATTCCATGTCGAAACGCCGGCTTAAAAGGTTCGTAAAGGACATACCGGGCCTCGATACGCAGCCGCCCTGCGTAATTGAAGTCCCGTAAAAAACGATCTTGCTCTTCGCGGCATAACTCGGAAATTCAAAAATGCCTGCATCCGCGTTCGTCCCGATTTGCACGTCATGCACGCCCTGGAACAACGGGAAATGAAGCGTTACATAACGCGTTTTACGCTGCAAATTTTCAAAGAATACGTACTCGTATTCGTCTGCGTCGTGGGCGAACCGGGTCGTTCCGTAATAGAACTGCGAGCCGGGTTTGCCTAAATAACAATCGAAGCCATTCACCGCGGTGGCGGCGACATGCTCTGCGACGCTGGGCGCGAACAGCTTGGCCTTGATAACCAGCTTGGTGGCGTCGGTCGCAAAACGAATCTGTCCGCCGGCCGTGTTGTCCGCCAGTTCGTCCAGAATCTCGCGAATCGCGCCCGGCTCTACGGCAGGCAGGCGACGGTACTTGCGCTCCGCCCTCCACCACGCGAACCCTGCGATCTGAAAGGGAGCGTCGCCGGGCAAATGCCAGCGCAGCTCCTCCGCTTCGCCAGTCGGTCGGTTCATATCCCGCTGCCTCCTTATCCTCTGGTAACCGTATTCGCGGGAATCGCTTGGCCTGCCCGCTTCTTGTTGGATACGGCAACGCCGACGACGATCAGTACGCCGCCCGCGATCTGCGTCAGCATAATCGGATCCCCGAGCACGATATAGGCGACCAATATGGCCACGAACGGCGGAATGTTCATGAACATCGCGCTCGTCGAAGCGCCCGCTACGGAGATGCCCTGGTTCCACCACAAGCCGGCCAGGCCTTGCGCGATCAACGCGACGACGATCAGCGTCGCCCAGGTCCACGGGCTGCCGCTCGCATGCAGATGGCCTTGCGCCCATTCGATCCCCGCAGCGGGGAACAACAGCGCCGTGCCGATGAGCGTCGAATAAATCGTAACGTCGATCGACTTCATCGTTTCCGTCGCCTTGCGGATCAGCAATACGCTTACGGCCAGCGTCAGCATCGCGAGCAGAATGAAAAAGTCCCCGTGCGAGACGCCCGTAACCTTGCCGCCGTTCAGCACGATGACCGCTACGCCGACGAGCGCCGTCAGCGCGCCGGCGATCTTGAAGCCGGTAACCTTTTCCTTAAGAAAAGCCCGAGCCAGAAACGTCGTGGCGATCGGCGACAGGGCGATGATCAACGCCGCATTCCCCGCGCTGGTGTGCGTCAGTCCGACAAAGTAAAAGATCTGGTACATCAGGGAGCTGGTCAAGCCGACCAATACGAGCCACATCCATTCGCGCCGGGTCGGCTTCTTCACCGCTTGACTCATCCAACCGACGCTTATCAGAAACATCGAGGTGACGATGAGCCTGGACAAAGCGAGCAAGATCGGCGAAAATTCCCGCAGCAGGTAGGCGCTCGCCACATAGTTGCAGCCCCACAGGATGGAGACGGCCAGTAATTTAAAAATGACCGGTCGGATCACTTACAGAAGCTGCCCGATGCGCGGCTGGAACTGCGGATCCTGCGGATCGTAGAACACCATTTCCCGCTCGAAGTTCTCGCCGAAGCGGTCGAGCTTCGTGATGTCCAGGTCGATGCCGAAGCCCGGACGGTCGGGCACCGCGATGGCGCCGTTGTTGAATACGAGCTCTTCGCGAAGCAGATCGCCCTTCATGAACTTCAGATGTGTGTCGTTCGCGAACGGGAAGTTCCGCGACGATGCGACCATGTGCACGTTGCCGAGCGTGCCGATGCCGGTCTCGGCCCAGCTGCCCGTCACGCACCAGATGCCCGCATGATTGGCGAGATCGACGATCTGCTTGGCCTTAAGAATGCCGCCCGCTTCGGACGGGTACACCAGGAAGCATGCGCAAGCGCGCTTGTCGATCAACCGCAGGGCATCCTCGTAGGTGGCGCAGCCTTCATCGGCGATAATCGGCACGTCGACGGCGCGGGCGACGGCAGCCATGCCGTCCACGTCATCATAACGCGTCGGCTGCTCGACCATCTGCAGATCGTACTTCTCCATCTTGCGGATCGCCTTGATCGCGGTCGGCACGCTCCAGTTCTGGTTCGCGTCGATGCGGATTTTCATCTTCGGTCCCACCGCTTCGCGCACGGCCTTCACGCGCTGCGTATCCAGGTCGATGTCGCGCCCGACCTTAAGCTTCAGCTCGGAGTATCCCGCAGCGGCGAACTTGCGCGCTTCTTCGGCGTTGTTCTCCGGCTTGTCGATGAAAATATAACCGGAGAAGGCGACTTCCTGCTTCACTTTGCCGCCCAGCAGATTATAGACCGGCGTGTTCAGGATTTTGCCGCGCAGGTCGAGCAGCGCCATCTCCACGCCGGCCATGCCGTAGTAACCGATTTGCTTCCAGTTGACGCAGTATTCCTCGAGGCGGTGCAGGATCGACTCCAGCTCCATCGGATCGCGTCCGATGATGAACGGGGCGAACTCCTTGTCCACGACGGTCTGGATGACCGGGATCGTCGGTCCGACCGATTCGCCGATGCCGATCAGGCCTTCGTCCGTCTCGATCTGCACGATCAGCGATGGCGCGCTGTACCGGGTGCCGCCCGACCATTTCTCGCCTTTGTGGAATGGAATCTTGATCATTTTCGTATGGATGGCCGTTATTTTCATGGGAGTTCCTCCTGAGTCTTATGAATGGCTCATTATGAATGGCTGACGATGATTTTAATCGCCTCGTCCGGTTCGTTCCGGGCGAATGCGATCGCCTGGTCCAACGCCTCGAACGGATAATGCTGCGTGATGAGCGGCTTCACCTGCACGCCGCCGGAAGCCATCAGCTCGAGCACGCGCGGCCATACCTGCGGCGCATTGGTCGAGCCCGCCAGCGTTAATTCCTTCAGCACGACCGTCTGAATGTCCGCCAGGATCGGATGGCCGGGCAGCCCGAACAACAGCAGCTGGCCGCCCCGCTTCAGCAGCTTGATGCCAAGCTTGAGCGACGCTTCGTTGCCCGCCGCATCGATCGCGATATCCTGCGTCTCCATCGCTATCGCATCCGCACTCGCAACCGCATCTGTAACCGCTATCGTATCTGACGACCGCAAGTTGACCGTGACGTCCGCGCCGAGCCGGCGCCCCAGTTCAAGCCGGCCGTCCCGCATGCCGAACAAAGTGACTTTGCTCGCGCCGGCCGCTTTTAACAGCTGCACGTAATATAAGCCTGTCGGACCGTCCCCGATGACGGCGGCATGGGACCCCAGTCGAATATTCAATTTATCGATGCCGCCCAGGCAGCAATGCAGCGTCTCGGCCTGCGTCGCCTCCTCGAAGCCGACGGCGTCCGGCAGCAGGTAGAGATTCGCCGCAGGAACGACCAGATACTCCTGCCAGCCCCCGGGATAGTGCAGCCCGATCTCGCCGGACTGCGCGCAGCGGTGCTTGTTGCCGGCCAGGCATTCGCGGCAGACGCCGCACCCGATCAGGGGATCGATGCACACGCGGTCTCCGGGCTGCCATCCGTCTGCGCCGGGACCGATCCGCTCCACGACCCCAGCCAATTCATGGCCGAGCGGGAGCGGCGGCTCGCCGAAGCCGGCGTGGCCGCTCATGATATGCAGGTCGGTACCGCAAATGCCGATCGACACGATGCGGATCTCCGCTTCGCCCGCGCCCGGTTCCCCGCGCTCGGCTGCTGATGACGTCACCTCGTTCAACCCCGTCCACTGCCATATCTTTTTTTGCATCGTCAACCCCCGAGTTCGACCTGGGTATCGTATTCGCTCCATGCGCCGTCGCTGTCGATCGTTGCGAAGGATAATGGCTTCAAGGAGACGGCGTGCTGCGTGCCCGCGATCCTTACCGCTCCATGGTTGTCCGTCTCGAGCAGGTTGAACAAAATGGCCTTGCCCGTCTCCTCAAGCCAGATCAAGCCGATATTGCTCCCTTCGACGATGCGCGGGAACTGCCACTCGTCCTCGTCCGCACGCCGTTGAAGCGAAGCGATCTCTTCGTTGGCAGGCCTCGTCGTCGTTTTATAATCCCAGATCTTCAGATGCGCAGCTTCCGGCATCAACCGATCCAGCGCCTCTTTGTTTCTGTGCGCAGCCGTCCGGTCGAATATGACCTCCCGGTAGGAAGACAGCTTCTTCTCCCATTCCGCCGTCAGCTCATAATCGCCGAAAAACAGCAGCAGCTGTCCGTCTTCGCTGCCCTGGTCCGCGCGGACCGGCTTGACCGGCAGCCCCGCCAGCACCGGCAGGCTTGTCGGTACGATCGGCTCCGCATAAGCGCCGTGCGTGCCGTAGGCAAGATGCACGGGATAGCTTCTTGCCGCGCCAGCAGTCGCCAGATCCAGCTCCCGCAGCACTGGAAGCGCATCCGCAATCGCTTTCCAATAGCTTTCTTCCAGCACCCATGTCCCGCTCATGAAGAGAACGTTCTCCAGCCCTGAAGCGATCGCCATTTTTGCCTTGTACACCAGGTTATGCTCCTTGAGAGAGCGCGGCGGGAAAATGGTAGATTCGCTGTAAGCGAGCCGTTTGTCCAGGAAATTGAGATGATAGGCGATACCCAGCATTTCTTCCGCTTTGGCGTACGGCTTCGTAAAGCTCCCGTCGTTAAACTGCAGCTCGCCGACCCGGAACAGCGCGTCCGGGATGCGCTCGCGGATCGCGGGAATATCGATCCCGTGCCGTTCGTCGCCGAAGTGCATGACCATAATGCCGGCCTGGACGCCTTCCTGATCCGTCGCTTCCATGACCGCCGTAATCTTGTCGCATTGGAAGGCTACCCAATCCTTCGCCAATTCCGGGTTGACCTTCTTCGTCAGCTGCGCCATCAACGACTCTCGCGTCTCAGAGCGATTATATTTTCCGTTAAATTCCGATAGGCACGCATTGCAATAACAGCCTTCGATATTTTCGTTAAAATTGCCGACGCGCAGGTCGTCGTCCAGGAACACTTCCCGGAAGCCGGCCTCGCGCAGCAGCCTCGCGGCTCTACCGTTGTCCTCGATCAGGCAGCGATCGACCGCGCCGCAGAAATACACCGTTTCTCCCAGGTTGTCCACCCGGTAATGCCAGGTTTTCGGAATCTCCAGGTCGAGGTCGGGGTCGTCCGGATTGAGCGCGTTGCCCGGGTGCCCGATCGGGATCGTGACCGAGCCGACCTCAAAGCCATGCGACTCGGCGAACGCCTTCGCTTCCTTCAGTTCTTCGAGGTCGACCATTTTGCCCGAGAAAAATCCGGCGATCCAAACTTTCTGAATGCCGGCTGCTTTCATCTGTTCGACTAAGGCGTCTCTCGTCGCCAGGTCGAGCAAAGGTTCGTGAGCCATACTATATTGCAGTTTCATAGCCTGCAGCCCTCCACCTTTACGGAAGTAATTTGAAGTTCGGCATATAGCCGTGGATCCGGAAAGCTCTGAAGCCTTCGGCGTAGACGAACCCTGCCTGAAGCCCTCTGAATTTGTCGGTGATCTCCAAAATGTCGAGCAAGCCGTGGGTCTGATACACGTCCATCCACGCATATTGGCTCTTGTGCAGGGCCAAGGCTTCCTTTTTCGACTCGAATACGTCGGTAATGTCCACGTACACTTCCGGCTCGAAGCCGATGCCGACCGGCGTGGCATAATAGAAGAGAGAAGGATTTTTGGCGATCGGCGGCTCGTCCGCAGGAATGAGCTTGCCGGGAATCGACAGGATGACTTCGCTCACGATTTTCCCGGTGATGGCATGATCCGTGCTCGGATCTCCCGGATAATTGACCAGGATCACGTCCGGATTCGCCCAGCGGATCGCGTTGATGACGGCGCGCCTCGTCTCGGGCGTGTCCTGCAGTCCCTGGTCGTCGAACCTGAGGAACTTCACTTCCGCTCCGAGGAGCGTGGCCGCCTCCAACTGCTCCTGCTCCCTCGCCTGCGCGATTTCTTCCCGGCTGTCATACTCGTTGGAGCCGATGTTCCCGCTCGTCGTCAGCGCAATAAAAATGTCGTGTCCTTGCTGCTTGTACTTCAGCAGCGTTCCTGCGCAAAACACCTCGATATCGTCCGGATGCGCGCCAATCGCCAAAATGTTCATGCCGAATCCTCTCCTCTTCGCCTTTGGAATGGTCGTTTCTTCTTATCCTTTGACAGCGCCCGCGGTAATGCCGGACACCATGTACTTCTGCGCGAACATGAACAGAATCAAACAAGGAATGATGCCTACCAGAATGTCCGCGAATACCAGGTTCCAGCTCTGGCTGTACTTCCCGAAGAAAGAGTAAATGCTGAGCGGCAGCGGGTATTGCGTCGATTTGGAGAAGTACAGATAATAAGCAACGTTGTTCCAAACGGCGATAAAGACGAATATCGATACCGTAATGGTTACGGGCTTTAACAAAGGAAAAACGATTCGGAAATACAGCTGGTAGGGATTGCTGCCGTCGATAATCGCAGCTTCGTCGATCTCGCGGGGAATCGTCTTGATGAACCCGGTGAACAGGAAAATGCCGAAGGGGATCGTGGCGGTAACGAAGAGCATGACCAAACCAATATATGTGTTGTTCAAGTGAAGAATACGCATTTCCAGGTAGATCGGAATGATCGAACCGGGAACGATCAGGCCGGCGATAAAGTAGTTATAAAAGAAAGTAGAAATCTTCCCTTTGATTCTGGCCAGGTAAAAAGAGCACATCGAAGCGACGACGACATTGGATACGACCGTGATCAGACCCAGCAGCAGGCCGTTATACAAGCCTCTTAAAATGTTGGACTCCCTGAATACGATCGCGTAATTGTCCCACACCGGCTTGGACGGCAGCGACAAGCCCATGAGGCCCGCGCCCGTCGAATCCTTAAGCGAGTTGGAGAACACCATCCAGATCGGGATCAAGTAACAAAGGGCGACGGCGATCATCAATATTTCCAGGATGGCCCGCGTCGGCGTAAGCCTCCATCTCTTAAGCAGCTGCATTAGTATTCGACCTCCATTTTCTTAAACAAGCCAAGAAGCGTAAAGCTGGAGATACTAACTACAACCGTGAAGACGAGGCCTGCCGCCGCAGCGTATCCGTACATGCCCTGCGAGAAGTTGGCGAAAATAAAGGTGCCGAAAACCTCGGTCGCTCCGTTCGGTCCGCCGTTGGTCAGGCCGTATACTTCGCCGAACACGTTCAGGCCGGAAATGAGCACGAGCAAGGTATTGATCGTTAACGCGTGCATGGTGAGGGGCAGCGTGATGTAACGGAACTTTTTGAAGCCGCCGGCGCCGTCGATCGTAGCCGATTCGTAGAAATCCGCAGACACGGATTGCAGGCCCGCGAGGAAGATGACGACCGTCGAGCCCAAGCCGACCCAAATGCCCATGATGATGACGGAGTACAACGCGATTTTCGGTTCCGTCAGCCAATTTTGAGCGAGCGAATCGAGCCCGATCTTACGGAAGAACGTGTTAATGGGGCCGTAGGTTGGATTATAGAGAGCACTGAATACCAGGGAAATGACGAGCGGGTTGATCACGACCGGGGAGAAGATGATGACCCGGTACGCATTTTTGAACTTCACCTGATTATTCAGAATGATGGCAAGGCCATAACCGAGCGCGATGACGAAAACGGTATGCAGCACGGTGTACACCAACGTGTGTCTGATCGCGCCGAGAAACCCGGACGATTCGAACAAATCCTTGAAATTTTGCAGTCCGACGAACGTCGGCTTCAACAGATAAAACGTCGACCAATCCGTAAATGCGGCTGCCAGACCTACAAAACTTGGAACGATCGAAAAGACGGTGTAGAGGATGACTGCGGGGACGATAAAGAGAATCGGGTAATTTTTCAAAATCATTTTGGGAACCATAGCAACCACCTTTCTTAAAAGGGATAATCCCCTGAAAGTCTCATAGGATTATCCCTTTTACGATTAATTAGAAGCCTTCTGTTTTGGCGGCCTTGTTCACCTTGGCGTAATCCTTGTACCAATCGTCAAGCGCTTGCGCAGGCGCCTTGCCCGCCATCATGTCGTTCACGTGCTTGTTGAAGTCGCCCAGCTGGAAGTTGGGATCCAGGTAACCGAGCAGGAACGGAGCGGCAGGAATGTTGTTCGCGGCGATCATGTCAGCCATCGATTGCTGGAAGTGATTCAGGCCGACCGTGAAGTCCGTATACGGCGAGATGCCCGATCCTTGGATGCCGTCTTTGGTGTTCAACAAGATGAAATTGTCCTTCTGCGTCGCGAAGTTGATGAAGTCGTTCGCTTCGGCCTTGTGCTTGGCGTTGACCGGAATCGACATCGCGGCTTCGTCCGTCGGCGGGAACGTAGCGGCGATATAATCGTCGCCGAGCGTAAACGGCATGTAGCCGAGCTTTTCTGCCTTCGCGGCGTCTTCCTTTTCGAAATCGCCGTAGGTGACGTCCGGATAAAATTCCATGGCGATCGTGCCGTCGAGCAGTCCCTTTTGGATGATCGGCTGATCGGAGGACAAGTAATCCTTCGCGATATATTTCTTCAGGCTTACATAACGATTAATCATCTCGAGGTATTCCGGCGAATCGGCCGGCTTGATCTTGTTCGTCGAGATTTGCTTCGCCAGATCCGGGTTTTTCGCGAACACATAGGCGCCGCCGACGAGGTAAGGCTGGTTGGCCGTCCAGGTCGATTTGCCCGCGAGTCCGAGCGGAGTGACGCCCATCGCGAGCAGCTTGTCCGCTGCGGCGATGAACTCTTGGTACGTCTTCAACGGCACCTTGATGCCGGCCTTATCAAAGACTTCCGTGTTGTAAATGACGCCGTAGAAGCTGTGCGGAGCGACCGGCGCTTGATAGAACTTGCCGTCGATCGTCGTGACGGCCGCGACCGTCGGGTCGATGCGATCCAGGATCGGGCCCGTGATCGGCTCCAGGAAGTTGGCAGGAATGTAGTTGAAGCCTTTATTGTGGAACAGCAGGTCCGGCGCGTCGTTCGTAGACATCTTGGTCTTCATGACGTTGAGGTATTGATCGTCCGGCACGACTTCCTGCTTGATCTTGTTGCCGGTAGCGGCTTCATAGGCTTTGAGCATATCTTGAACGCCGGAGCCGGCCATCCAGGAAGTCGGGCCCATGAACGTCAACTCGACGGGATCCTTAGCAGGCGCAGCCGATTCCGATGCCGCAGCAGAGCTTGCCGGCGCCGAGCCGCTCGGAGAAGCGCTCTCTCCGGCCGCGTTATTATTGTTGTTTCCTCCGCATGCCGCCAGAGTGGTGGATAACGCTAGAATGAGACCAAGTGAGACCGATAACTTTCTTTTGTTTGCCATCGTCTGTAACCCCCATTAGTTGAAAATAAACGCGTTCGTATCCTGCCCTTTCAGCTTTCGGCGAATGTTCCAGCAAGGCTCTCCTTCCAGGCCCGGTTGATCCATTGCGCCGACTGCTCCTTTATTTTACTGTGTTAATATTCCCTTGATATATAGAAAAACGTACAGGCTCTTCTTGAATATTGAACGCAAGTATAATCACACGCATGCAAAACGGTATGTGCCCGATCCGACTTCCAGCTTCCAATAGCGCTTGTCCTCGCCGAAGATCCGGACGCCTTCCGCCGACTCCGCGGCGATGCCGCTCTCCGTCAGCTTGCCGCTTCCCGCCTTGGGTACGTACACGAGCGCCTTCGTGTTGACGGGAACGGTCACCTCGTGGACAAGCCCCGCCGCGGTCAATTGCCAAGCCGAACCGATGCGCCCGCGTACCGTCTCGACCGCGCCGCTGGCGGACGTCATATCGCCCAGGACATACGGCTTGATAACGCTTGTCTTATAACCGTCGGACATCGTCTTGATGCCGGCCAGATGCTTGAAGAACCAATCGTCGATCGTGCCGAGGAAATAATGGTCGTAGGACCGCGTCTTCGACTCCCACGCTTCCCAGAACGAGGTCCCGCCTTCCGCCAGGCAGTAGCCCCAGCTCGGGAACGTCTCCTTCGTCGCGAGCGCGTACGCGACTTCGCCCTGTCCGTGCTCGGTCAGCACCGGCGCCAGATACTTCGTGCCGAAGCAACCCGTATCCAGATGTCCGCCCTTGCTCTCCACGATGTCGCGCGCGAGGCGGTCCACCACGCGGCCGATCTCACCCTCCGGCGCGATGCCGAACGCCACCGGAAGCACGTTGGACGTCTGCCGGTAGCCGGCTTCGATCTCCGTGTGGTATTCGGCGCTCTCGCGCGCATAGAACTTCTCGTTCGCCGCATGGGCCAGCCGCTCCTGCGCGTCCGCAAAATAAGCGGCGTCCTCCGCCTTGCCCAGCACGCCGGCGATTTGCGACATCAGGGAGCAGCTGTAGGAGACGTACGCCGTTGCCAGCAGCGTACCGCCTTCCGGCCCGATGAACGGCCCCGGCACGGCCCAATCCGCATAGCTCTCGTCCGAGCTCACGCCGTCCTTCAATCGGGTAAGCTCGTACTGCAGGTAATGCTTCATGCCGTCGTAATGCTTGCGAAGCGTCTCCTTGTCGCCGTAATACTCGTACAACGTCCACGGCACGATGACGAAGGCGCTCATCCAGGCGGGCGTCGGCGTCAGGTACAGGAACGGCCCCGGACAGGTATGCGCCACTTCGCCCGCCGGCTGCTGCGAGTCGGCGATGTCCTGCGTCCACTTGGCAAAAAACGCGGACATGTCGAAGTTCATCGAAGCGCACTCCGCGATCGCTTGGCCGTCGCCCGTCCAGCCTCTTTTCTCGTGGAACGGGGTATCCGTCGGTATGCTGTGGAAATTGTTGAGCATCGTGTTTTTCATCGCCGCATGAATCCGGTTCAACAAATCGTTGGAGCTGTCGAAGGCGCCGATCGTCTCCAGATCGTTATGGAAAACGCGGGCTTCGACGGACGCCGGCTTCACGGCGCTCTCGATCTGGATGTAGCGGAAGCCCTTGTAGCTGAACTTCGGTTCCCAGGTCTCGATGCCGTCGCCGCTGGCGATGTACACGTCCTCCTGCGGATTTTCCCAGAACTGATGATCGTAGCCTTCCTTCCATATATCGAGCGAACCGTCCTCGCGTTGAATCTCTCCGTAGATGAGCTTCACGCTCGTGCCTCTGGGCGCCTGCACCGTCAGCTTGGCCCAGCCTGCCGTGATGAGGCCGGCATCGTAGACGTAGACGTTCGGCGCCGGACTCGACAACTCAGCGCACGGGATCGTCTCTACGATGCGGATCGGAGGGACGAAGGCGGACTCGACGCTGCCGTCGTAAGGCTGCATGGCATTCGCGGATGTCCAGTCTCCGTCCTCGTAGCCCGCTAGCTGCCAGCCGGCGCGTTCCAGCCGCGCATCGTACTTATCGCCGTACCAGATATTGTCGTCGACCGTCGGACCGTCCGCCGTTCGCCATGAGCCGTCGGTGGCGATCGTCTCGCCCGTGCCGTCCGCGTATTCGATCCGCAGCTGCGCCAGCACCTTCGGCTCGATCGTCCCCGTGGCGGGATCGGGACGGCTGAAGTTGTCGCCGATCCAGTCTTTGCCGTAGGCATAGTGGCCGCGCCCGAGCTCGAATCCGATGCAATTCAAGCCTTCTTGAAGCAGCTGCGTGCCGTCGAACGTAATCGCGTACGTCCGCTTGGGAAATTGCGTATAATCCGGCTGCAGCAGCCCGTCTCCGAGACGCTGCCCGTTCAGATGCGCTTCGAAGAAGCCCAGGCAGGCGACATGCAGCCTGGCGGACTTCACCGCCTGCTTCGCCCGGAATTCCTTGCGGATCAACGGAGCGGACCCTCTGCGGCGGATGTCGCCCCATGGCGCGTCGCCGTAAGCCGTGATCGTTCGCGACGGCGCCCAGCCGGCATCGTCGTGATTCGCGAGCTTCCAGGCCGGTCCCGTCACGTCAGTCGCATCCGCCTCGGCCGACACGCGCCACGTCTCGTCCGTCAGGATCGTTTCGACCGAGCCGTCGTCATAGCCGAGTTCGAACTTGCCGATGATCCCCGCCTCGCCGGACTCGGCATGCTCCACGATCCAGGACAAGACATTGTCTCCGTCTCTCAGCTTGGCTGTAAAATCGATATAGACGAACGGGGAGGTCCAATCCTGCTTCCAGCGCGCATTGAGCTTGGCGATCGTGCTCCCGTTCACGAAGACGGTGAACCGCGATCCGCCCGTGCCATGGAACAACGCATAGCGAACCGTCCGGCCCGCCGGCACCCGGAAGGATTTGCGGAAATGGACCGGACTGTCCGCCGACAGGCCGAGGGAATGCCACGCCCACCGTGCCCCCGTCAGCGGATTGCGTCCCGTATCGCCGCCGATCCACTCGGCGACCCACTCTTCAGGCCGGAGCAGTCCCGTCTCGAACCACGCGGGAGCGCTCCACTCGGAAGCTTCGCCGTTTTTGTCCCACGCCATCGCCTTCCAGTAATACCGGCTTCCCGACGCCAGCGCTTCGCCCGCGTAGCGGAGCTGCAGCGTCTCGTCGGATTCGACCTTGCCGCTGTCCCAGCATTCGCCCGCTTCGCGGCCAAGCCGCTCTTCGTCGCGATCGACGACGATCCGGTACGCGGTCTGCCGCTCGGCGCGCCGGTCCGATGCCAGCTTCCAGCTGAACAAGGGCGCCGTGCCGCCGATTCCAAGCGGATTGACGGTATTTTCCGTCTTCAATTCGTAGAGCTTCAGTTGGCCGCTCATTCGGTCCACCTCGCCAGTCCTCTTATTGGGTTATCGGGTATAGAAGATCCGGCTTTGCCAGACGCCGACATTGTCTACGGACAGCGTCGGCAGCTGTCCCTCGCCTGTCGGCGCCGCGCCTTGCTGATGCTTGACGCTTGTGCCGTCGGGCAGCAGCTCATAGATGTCCTTGCCGGCAGCCTGCGGATAACCCAGCTTGACCTCGAACGCCCCGGTTTCGTCGAACGAGGCGTTCAGCAGCAGGATCAGCCAGCCGCTCTCGTCCGCCGCGTATTTGACGAACGGAACGACCCGCAGCGTTTTATCGATGAAGGCCGGAAGCCGGCCGCCGCTCAGCCACTCGCCGATGCGGAGCAGCTGCTTTCGCTTGTAGCCGGAGTGAATCATCTGCCACGGCGCATACCCCTGAACCGCGACCCTGCCGCCCCATTCGTTCTCGTATACCGTCGACACCGGGCCGAGCTCGTCTTTCGTGTAGCTCAAGAGCCTGCTGAGCACCCTCGTCTTGTCGCTTGCCGGCTTCAGCTCGTATGCGACGCCTTTTTTCATCGAAAACCGGACGTCGCGCTGCTCGCCGGCGTCGTCTCCGTTCAGCGGATCGCCCGTCAAAACCTCGGTGACGCCGTTATCGTACGTCCGCACGATCTCTGCGCCGCAGTATTCGCCAAGGCCTCTGGCCGTCAGAATTTCAAGCGATTTGCCGTCCATCAGTACGCCGCCGCGAAGCATCTCCCGCAGTTCCTCGGTCGTATAGCCTTCCGCCGCGTTTTCGCACAGAATCGTGCCGCGGGCCTCCGCCGCGTTCATGGACAACGGGAAGCCGATCTCGCTGAGCGCGTAGAAGTTCAGGCTGTTGTCGACGGACAGGCTGTCGAACCAGTTGCCGTTGTCAACCGTCCTTCTCGCCTCGTGAAGATGGGACAATGCCGGATACATGCCGCCCGTTCCGTATGCGCCGGCGATCCGTTCGATTTCGGCCCAGCGGGGCCGGATCGCCTCGATCGCGTCCATCAGCTCGTGGTATTCTTCCAGCGAGCCCAGCTCGCCCCTCAGCGCGTCGAAGGCGACGCCGTTGCACCCCGATAAGATGGCGGCCGTGCATTCCTCGATCGTGATGCGTACCGACTTGGACAAGCGATGGAACGGGAAATTCTCGAGCTCGTACTGGATGTCATTAACGAATTCCGGATAATGCGCGATCTGCCGGTTGATCTCATGCGCCTTGCGCACGAGTCCGAACGGCTTGGCATCGTCGAAGAAACCGCCGCCGGGCCTCGCTTTGCGCGCCTTCAGCGCCGAGAACCACCCTGGATAGTCCACGCCCGTATAGGTGGAGATGCCGAGACTGACCGTCATGAGGCCGAGCTCGATCTTGCTGTCCACGCGATGCACCGCTTCTTCGATATGCGCGAGTAGCCGTTCGATCGATTCGGCATTTTGCCGCACCCACCTCTCCCGCGTTTCGCCGCCGTCCGGCGCGTTCAATACTTCGACCAATTGCTCGCGCGAGAACGACGTGCCATGCTTCCGGTTATAGATGTCGATACACGTCGGGCAGAAGCAGGCATAATCGCTCGTACCGAGACCGAACATGCGAATGTCGTCGTCGACCCATACGAACGACGGCCCCGCTTCCGCGACGAGCGTATACTTGCGGGCGATATATTCGCGGAACGGTTCCGAATTCGGGCAAAAGGTGCTTTTGGAGGCTAAGCCGTCCCGCCCGACGGTCCCTTGAAACGGGACGGCAGGCAGCCAGTCCCACGCTTCGTCGAAGTGGCCGAGCGTCGCCAGCA
Organism: Cohnella sp. GCM10012308; assembly: GCF_042649185.1. Classification (NCBI taxonomy): domain Bacteria; kingdom Bacillati; phylum Bacillota; class Bacilli; order Caryophanales; family Paenibacillaceae; genus Cohnella; species Cohnella sp. GCM10012308. Next base: position 118,708 of record NZ_JBHRYU010000006.1, on the reverse strand, counting down.
TGTTGATGCCCACGTTAGCGAAGCCGCTCTCGCGCAGCCGCGTCAGCCGATCCTTCATGATGCGGCACAGCTCGCCGAACCAGTCGAGCGGGTTGTAGCCTTGATGCCAATATTCGGTAAATAACATAATTTCGTCTACGGCATTGCGGTGCTTTTGTAAAAAGTCGAGCAATTCCCTGAATCTTTCCTCCGATTCGTATCGGGGGACGAGAATGCGGAAGCTTAGCTTCATTGGGGATACCGCCTTTTTATAGGTTTTTGGCCGTGCTCTTTTCCGCGCGCATACGTCGCGCGCCCATTCATTGTAGAACCGCTTTCATTTGCGAGGAATAGAAAATCGTCCTGTCGCGTCTTCAAATATGTACGTGTTTGCCGCACGCGAAAACGGCCCCGATCGATAGTAATCGATCATCGGGGCCGTCTTTTTAAGCGACTCGCTTATGCCTCATTTATAGAGCGTGCTGTACACGACCGGGAAGTGCTCGCCCTCCATCAGCTCGCCTTTTTCCACCGTCACGTATGGAAGCATGGGATGCTTGCTGGTCGGCTCGTACCTGGTATGGCCTGGCATGTAATGGACGGCGATCGCGCGCCGCTTCAGCTCCGACTTGTTGTGCGGGCTGCCATGCCAGGTGAGGCTGTGGTGGTAGCCAACTTGTCCTTTCTTGATCTCGAAGGGAACGGCTTCTACGACCGCATCGGCCGGCAGCAGTTCGGGCTGCTTGTGGTAAGGCTTGAAGTCGTCCGTGCTCGCGAGATACTTTTGTTGATCTCCCCATTTATGGCTGCCGGGCACCATCCACATGCAGCCATTCTCGATCACGGCGTCGTCGAGCGCCACCCACGCGCTCACCAGGTCCGCCGGCTGGAGGATCGGCCACAGGGGATGATCCTGATGCCAGGGCGTCGGCCCGCCCGTAATCGGCGGTTTGTACTGGATCTGGTCGTGCCAGACGCGTACGGTGTCCGTCTTGCACAGCTGGGCGATCTCCTCGCAGATGACCGGATGGGCCGCATGCTGCAGGTAGGCGTCGCTGGCCATCCAGATATTGACGATCTGCACGACCTTGTCGCTGACGCTTTTTTTCATTCCTTTATATAAATTGTCGGCTTCCTCTTCGCGCATGTTGTGGTTAAGGACCGGCTTCTTCACCGATTCGCCGGCCATCACGCTGTCCAATTCCTCCCGCAGGCGTTCGACCTCCGCATCGCTTAGCACGACATCTCCCTTTATAAACCCGTTCCTCTCGAATTCCGCCAACCGGCTTGCGCTCAACATAGTCCTTGCACCTCTCCCTGTCCTTCAATATGATGTTGGTGATGGTGATAGCGTTATCTTACCAACCCGGAGAGATTGTGTATTTCCCGAAAACCAACATTCATTTGCGTTTTTTTAATCGATTCGAAGGCGGGAGCCGACCTATGCAGATGCGCGAAGTGCCGCTCGACCGGATGATGCCTGCCGTTAATTTCGCGAACAGAAGCTCGGCCCGCGCCGGCGAGAATTGGGGACACCGGATCATTCCCGACTATCAATTGTTCTACGTCGTATCGGGGCGTGCCGAGTTCAGGGCGGAGGATCGCGTCCATACGATAAGCGAAGGGGAATTCGTCTACTACGGTCCCGGCTGCCCCACCTTTCTGTCGGTGACCGAACCGACGGACTTTTTCAGTCTCCATTTCGATTGGCACCGGGACAGTCCCGACCCCGTTCACCCCGGCCACGCGGTTCGCTTTGTGGAAGCGGGCATGCCTTGCGGAGAAATCGAAGCCCTGACGCTGCGAGGCGGGAATCTAGGCGATGCAGCCATGCCGACCGTAGCCTCCGTATCCGGGCTGGAGCAGATTCTGATGCGGATGGTCCGGGAATATGAGCAAGCGCAAATCGGATACGCGTTCGCGCTTCGCGCGCTGATGATGCAGGCGATCGCGCTCATATTCAGGCACCTGATCGCCGGGAACGGCCGTCGTCCGAAGGACAACCGGATCGAGCTTGCGATCCAAGCCATACAAGGCCAGCCCGGCAACAACTGGTCCGTTGCCGAGCTGGCCGGTCTGTGCGGCTATCATCCGATTCATTTCTCCAAGCTGTTCAAGGAAGAGGTCGGCCTTGCCCCCAAGCATTACATCATCGGCGAGCGGGTCCGTCTCGCCAAGGCGGCGCTGCTGCAGGGCGAGAAGATGAGCTCGATCTCGCTGAGACTGGGCTTTACGAGCGTTCATTACTTCAGTCACCAGTTCAAGCTGATCACCGGGCTGACGCCATCGGAATTCCGGATGAACGGAAGCGCCGGCGAACGATCCTGACGAAGGTTATCCGCGGGGCCGGGTCAAGCTCTCGCGGTAACGGGTCGGACTCATCTCCGTTACCGTCTTAAAGACATGACTGAAGTAGTTCTGATCCGTATAGCCCACGATTTCCGCGATTTCCTTGTTCAGCATTTTCGGATAGTCGCGCATCAGGTCCTGCGCGATCTTCATGCGCAGCGAGGTTAAATATTCGACATAGGATTTATGGCTGTAATCGCGAAAAAGGTTGCAGATGACCGTCCGGGAAACGTGGAAATGGTCGGTGAGCGTCTGCAGCGAGAGCGGTTGACCGATATTGGAGGAGATGTACATCTCGATCTTGTCGAACAACTGCCTGGCGTCTCCGTCGCCCGAGTCCTCTCCCGCGAACTGGAACGCGCTGGCCAGCAGCGTGAAGAACGCTTCCTCCAGCTCCCCGAACGTGCGGCACGTATCGACGAGCTCCTCGATCCGCGTTTCAAGCGTTTTGTATTGCGACACGGACGAGGTGCGGTACTGCTGCTCGAATAAGTGAACGATCCGCTTGAGATCGATCTCGGCGATCATGCTCGTGCAGTCGTTCTGCTCCCAATTTTCGAACAGGCCCGCAATCAGGCGCTTCAAGCCGGGCACGTCCCGTTTTTGCAGCAGCAGCACGAACCGCTTCTCGTCCGTCGCGGAGAACTGCGCGGCCGGCTCCTCAAAATCGTCTTCCAAGGCTACCGTGCGAGGCTTGCCGATGACGATCCGTTCGGACAACGCGACGAAGAGCCGCTTGTGCAAGGAGCGGATCTCTTCGAGCTGTTCGAACGGGGCGCTGTAGACGATCGTAGGGAGGACGCCGTCGCGCGCGCAGCATTGCTGGGTCGCCTCGAGCAGCTGCGGGAACCTGCCCGGGTCCAGATCGAACAAGCCGAAGATAAGCAGGATCGACTTGCGGTCGTCCGAGGGCAGGAACCAGCTCTGCTCCCGCTTCTCCATATGCCCGCCGAGCTCGCGGCGCATCGGCTCGAAGTCAAAATCGCTCTTCGGCATCAACAATCTGACGTCGTACAGCGCTTCGACATTTTGGATGAGCAGCATCCGGTAGCCCGCGAAGGGAAAGATCGCCTGCACGGCGCTGTTTTCGAGCGCCCCTTCCAGGGCTCCGCTCAGAATGCCGTGCAGCACCTCCCTCGACCTGTTATAGCTGTGATTCCGGTTCATATCCAGCAGCTTGAGCAGCACTTCGCGCAGCGCCGTCGTATCGACCGGCTTCAGCAAATATTCCACCACGTTCGCCTTCATCGCTTCACGCGCGTATTCGAACATCGGGTAGGCGCTGATGACGACGACGTGAACGGAAGGCCAGCGAATTTGAATCGCCTTGGCCAGCTCGATGCCGTTAACGGAGGACATCTGGATATCGGTGAATACCGTGTCCGGATTCGTCAGCGGCATTTGCTCCAGCGCGGATAGCCCGCTGTAGCATTCGGAGACGATCTCGAAGACGGTGCCGAGCTGTTCGCTGAGCTGCAGGATGCGCGCTCTGAGCTTTTCAATAGAAAAAGGATCGTCGTCAACCAGCATGATGCGCATGAGCATTTCTCCTTATGCCGGGTCCGAAGCTGCAGCGGGCTTACCGTCTTAGAGGCCCTTGCAAGCGGATGCGGACGCCCGAGACGTCCTCCCGGTTTTCGATCTCGTACATAAAATGATCCTTGAACATGAACTTCAGCCGGCCCATCGAATTGGCGACGCCCATGCCGCCTTGGGACATCCCCTCTCCTTCCGCGCTGGAGAGCATTTGCTTGAGATAATCCTCCACCTTCGCGATGACCGCGGCCAGCCGCTGCTCCGTAATGCCGACGCCGTTGTCCTCGATCTGAATGACCCAGTGGGCGGCTTCGACATAAGCGCTGACGACGACCTCCAGGCTGTTCGTGGATTCATTGAAGCCGTGCTGTATGCTGTTCTCCACGAGCGGCTGCAGGATCAGCTTGGGCACGACGAGATTGGTCAGCATCGCATCCACCTCGATCCTGTACTGGAGTTTATCCACGAAGCGGATTTTCATCAGCTCCAGATACTGAATCGTAAAGGCGATCTCCTTCTCCAGCGTAATGATCGGGGATTGCGTGGAGATCGAGTAGCGGAAAAAGCCGAGCAGATTTTGACTTAGCGCGCTTACCTGGTCCAGATTGCGATCCTCGGCGCTGGACTGGATAAACCCGAGCATGTTGAACAGAAAATGCGGGTTGATCTGCGCCTGCAGCATATCGAAATGCGCTTGCAGCTGCAGCGTACGAAACCGGACGGTATCCTCCAGCGAATTTTTTAACCGCTCGCTCATGTTCCGGAAGGAACGGTTGATCAGGTGAATCTCGTCCATCTCGTATTTATTGTCCATGTTAAGCTGCTCGTCGCTCTCGTCCAGACTGATCCGGTCGATCGATTTTTTTAATTCCTTGAGCGGCCGGGTCAGGATTCTAGACAATATATAGAACAGCGCGACCGAGATCAGAATGAGAAGGAGCATCGCCGCGATCGCGACGTTGCGGAAGTTGACCAGAGATGCGAACACGACCTTCTTGGGAACGGTCAGCATGACGGTAAAATCGGATTGCTCGTTCGATTTATAGAAAACATACTGCTTGTTGCCGAACGACGTCGACATGAACGGATAATTTTCCGACGGGGATTGCTGCTTCAATCGTCCGTATTCCCGCTGCTGCGCCTGCGTAAGTCCGTTTTCGCCGCTGTCGGTCGAATAAATGATCTCGTCTCCGAAAAACAGGTTCAGCTGCGCGCCTTTGATCTGGCTAAGCGTCTCCAGATCCACGAGCGCATCCGCCTTCACCATGACCTCGAGCATGCCCGCCCTCGTCTCCCACGGCAGCAGCATCCGGCTGAAGACGAATACGGGCCATGCGTTCGCCGCATTCCAGGGATCTCGCTGCTCGTAGCTTAGAAGCGTCTCCCCGTTGGTCGCCGCGATCCGCTTCAGCTCTTCGTATTGCTCGTAAGGGCCGACGGAGGTGCGGTCGTCCTCGCTGTCGGATATGAGATCGCCCTCCGTCGTGAATATGCGGATATTGACGGCGTCCGGGTATACCGTCGACAGCATCGTGACGAAGCTCTTGAGCGAGCCCCGCAGCTGGTAGCGCTCGTAGAAGTCCTGAGAGCTCGCGAGCCCGTTCAGGTAGTTGACCGCGGGACTGTCGTTCGTGATCGACGACCAATAGAGGAGCTTGCTCAGGACGTCGAACTGGTTGACGCGCTCGTCCAGCCGATCCTTGATTTTCGAGACCGTCTCGTCGAATCTGGAGATCGTATTTTTCTCGATATTATTTTGCAGGTATACGTACATCGGCGTGCAGACCAGCAGAATGATCGCAACTACAATGAGCGAATACGTCAGGAAAAACTTCGTGTGCAGACTGTTCCAAAACCGCATGCCGCTGCATCTCCCCCCAAGCTCGCTTCACCGTGCGGTTCGTATGGAATTGCGCCCATTCTATCACGCCGATGCCGGGTTGCACCACCTCATCCGTTCGTCAGGTTCATATTCCGGATTTATGCGGTCTCATTTCACTCAAGGCTTCAGAAAGATTTTGGAAAACGGGCTTTTTCCTTCGGCCAGCTCGCGGAATGCGGACGGTCCTTCGTCCAAAGGACGGGTCTGCGTCCAGCCCTCGATGGCTACGTTCCCGCGAATTAAAAGAGCGACGGCCTGCCGGAAATCTTCATGGGAATACGTATACGAGCCGATCAGCGAGATCTCTTGCCTCACCAGATGATTCATCGGCAGCTCCGATTTGCCATGGCCCAGCCCCACCATGATGACCGCGCCGCCCGGATCCACCAGGTTCATCGCTTGCTCTCTTGTCGCCTGCACGCCGACGCAATCGATGATGACCGGCATCCCCTGCGGGAACAGCGCCTCGCGCCGATCCTCGATCTCCCGGGGAGAGAGCCCGATCGCGCCTAACTTCTCGGCATGCGCCAGCCTCGCCGGCTGCAGATCGAGTACGACGATGCTGCCGGCCCCCATCTGCCGGGCGGCCGCCACGCACAGCAGCCCGATCGGTCCCGCTCCGTAAATGAGCAGATCGTCAAGCGGCTTGAACCCGAGCTTGACCGCATGGATCGCGACGGCTAACGGTTCGGCCAGCGAGGCCAGGGAAGCATCCATCTCTTGCGGCACCCGGATCGCGTTTTCAAAAGGCACCGCGACATAATCCGCAAAGGCGCCGGGCCGGTGAATGCCGACGATCTTGCGGTTGCGGCAGATGTTGTATTCTCCCCGCATACAGCTCGGGCAAGCACGGCAAGCGATGAGCGGGTTAACGACGACTTTGTCCTCGAGCGACAGCCCGTTAGCCTGATCGCCCAGCGCGGCGACTCGACCGCAAAACTCGTGCCCCATAACAAGCGGCGGCACGCGAACGCTGCTGTGGCCCAGATAGCCTTCCAATTCGCTGCCGCAGATGCCCACGCTTTCTACTTTGACGAGCACTTCATGCGGTTCAATGCTCGGCACATCGACTTGTTCGATCGCCAGCTTTTCCGGTCCCTGGTAAACTAATGCCTGCATGCTTCACTTCTCCTGTCTGTCTGGGCTATTTAGCCAGATATCCGCCATCGACCATCAAATCCTCGCCGGTCATGAAGGAAGCGTCATCCGATGCGACAAATGCCACGACGCCCGACACCTCTTCCGCCGTTCCTTGCCGGCCCAGAATATGAAGCTGCGAGATGCGCGCGTTCTCCTCTTCCGGGTCGATGCCCAGCTGGACGCAGCTGTTCTCGAATGCCTCGGTCCGGATGTAGCCGGGGCAAACGCTGTTCACGCGAATTTGGAAGGGGCTCAGATCGATCGCCCAGCATTTCGTTAATCCGCGAATCGCGAATTTGGTCGCATTGTACGTGGCAAAGCTGCTCTGCCCGACAAAGCCGCTGACCGAAGACAAATTGACGATGGCGCCCGCGCCCGCCTTCTTCATGAGCGGCAAGCAATGCTGCGTAACGAGCGAAGTCCCGATGACGTTGACGTCCAAAATGGCTTTCCATTCCTGTGCCGTCGCATCGATGCCCTTTAAAATAAAGCGGGCCGCGTTATTGACCAGAATGTCGACCTGATCCGACACTTCCGCCACGCGCCTGAAGGCAGCCTCGATCTGCTGCTCGGAAGCGATATCCGCCTGGACAAAATAAACGGGATTGCCAGTCTCTTGCCCGAGGCCGGCCGCCGTTTCTTCGCCGTCCTGCTTCAGATCGAAAATCCATACCTTGCAGCCTTCCTCGCTCAAGCGCCGGGCGATCGCTTTGCCAAGCCCCTGCGCCCCGCCGGTCACGACGGCCGTCTTCCCTTTTAGTCCCCGCACGCTGCTTCCCCTTTCTCCCGGTTATTATTCCGGCGATACGATCTCAAGCGTTGCCTGACCGGAAAGCCCCGAAGGCAGCGGCGCCTGAACCTGCTGTCTTTCTTTATGGGCGTACAGGCGTCTGTCGCGAATCTGCTTGATCTTTTCCGTAAAGTAAGGCCAGTTTTCGGACAGCGGACTGCTTGGCTTCGGCTCCTGCAGCGCCGGATCGAGCATATGGTTGATCCATACGTTCGTGACCTTGATGCTCAGCTCGTTTTCGCCCTCGGCCAGCCGATCCGTCACGTCCAGCCGCCTTGGCGCTTTCCAGAGCACGCCGGCGCTGCGGCCGTTCACGAACACCTCCGCCACCTCGCGGACGTCCTCCAGCTGCAGCCATACGCGCTGACCGGGCAGAAGTACGGGTATCGTTACCTTTTTCTCATAGAGAGCGCTGCCGCAGTAATATTGCACTTCCGCGAACTGCTCCCAGGTTTGCAGCCGGTCCAACGCTTGCTCGAAGCCTGCTTCGGAAATGCGCAGCGTCCAGCGATCCGAGATGTCCAGCGAGCTGGCAACCTGCCGCGCTTGCGGCAGCTCCCCATTGTCCTGCACGCCGTTTGCTTCCGCTTCCGCTGACGCTTCATCGAATACCACCAGCAAGGACTGGAACGGCTCGAACGCCAGCTCAAGGCTTGCCGTCCCGCTCTCCTGGGAGAGCTGGATGCGGCGAAGCGTGTTGCGCGTCATCGGATCGAGCACCGTCGCGGATCGGCCTCCGAATTTAAAGCGAATGCGCGCCTGCCGTTCTTCTTCGCTCACATTCGCCAAGAAGTAAACATGGCCGTCCTTTTGAACCCGATGCACATAACCGATCGATTGCGCAGCCTGGTTCAGCCCGCTTGCCTCGCCTATGGATTCGATCTCGACGTCGGGAGCTTCGGCTTCGTTAAGCCGTGCCACCAGTTGGTCCTCATGCTCGATGACGATCGTCTTCCCGTTCCCGACCGTCTTCCAGACGCCGTCCTCCCGATCGAACAGATCGTCCAATACTTCGCCGAGACGCCGGTTGTTCGCTTCTCTGTCCTTATAACCGGGCGCCGAGCGGGGACGCTCGTCGACGGCGATCAGCGTGCCGCCTGCGGATACGTATTCGAGCAGCTTGTCTGCCGTATCCAGCGGCAGCCGGGTGACGTAAGGCAGGATCATCACTTTGTAGCGGCTTGCGCCCAGTTCGAGCCCCGAGGCGGTCGCGCGGGACAGCTGCGTAACGGCTTCGTCGTTGAGAAAATCGAAATAATAGCCCGACTTCTGCACGGCATTGACCAGGGGTTTGCCGATATGCTCCTCCAGCTTCATCGCCATATGCAGCTCGGCGAGCGGCATGGCGGACCAAATGTCGGCCTGCGGCAAGTAGATACCGACCTCCGCATAGCTCTCCCCGGCCTGCAGAAACGCGGACACCGTATGAATGTAAGAGGACAAAATCGGATAGTATTCCCACCACGTATTGTTATGCGAAATAAAGGAAGAAGCATAAAAGGCCCAGCCCGGCTTCCCTGCCGATTCCGGCGAGTAGGAATAGCCATGGTTAACGATCTGATTGATGCCGTCGAGGAAAACCGCATCGACCGCCGCTTTCATCATCTCCAGCGTCTCCATGAAACGCGGCGAACGGAGCCAGGTGAACGTTTCGTTCGTGATCACGGATCGACCGTACACGTGACCGGCAGATGAAGCCAGCCTGCGATGCACCGTGTTCACCTCGTACTTGTCGTTCGCGCCGAACGTCTCGCCTTCCGGATAGTCGGCAGCCGCGTAGGCCTGCAAAATATCGCCCCAGGTGCCGTGCGCCTGGATTCTGGTTTTGACGCCCCTGGCATGGCTCCAGTCGGTGAAGTTGCGGAAGAAGTTATCGATCGTAAGCTCCGAAAACGTCTTGTAGTAGTCATAGCGGATATCTGCCGTAATCTCCCCGATATTCCCCCATAGCGCCGGCATAAACGGCGTCAGCTCGTAGCCTCTGCGCGCCGCGAATTCCGCGGGCAATATCGATGTCCAGTTGTTGCCGCCGAGCTCGATCGAGTCGCAGAAGAAAGCGCGGATGCGTCCGTGCCCCAGCCGCTCCAGCAAAGGCTCGCCCAATTGCGCGAAGTAGAAGTCGGATACGTCCTTGCGGCAATGGTCGATCGCGTAGCCTTCCATCCCCGGCGCGGGTATGCCCACCTGCTGTTTGTACATATTCGTAATAAAGACGTAAATCTTCCAATGCCCTTCCGGGATCATCACCTTGTTCATGCAGTGGCCCCACTGCCAGCCGTGCAGCCAGGTCGTGCCCAGATGCTCCGTAATATCCCGCAGCGTGTCCGGGAGCAGCGCGCCGTTCTCGAACTTGCCCATGACCGCCTTGATCGGCTCGCCGGGAAGAATCGTCGTGAAGTCCTGCGCGAATTCGGACGGTCCGATGAGATCGATTTGATACGGAATGAGAATTTCCGGCGCCATATCGAACGGAACGAACGGGCCGCCGAACGGCCAGCCGGAGCATAGCGTGATATCGACGAAAAGTCCGAGTTGCTCGGCAGTCGTAAGCGTATAATCGAGAATGTCCATAAACTCCGGCGAGTAATAAGCGCGGTTTTTGATGCCCTGCGCTTCGGAATCCTCCTGAAGGGGGTAGGTAATCTGGATCTCTACCCCGCCCAGGCCGGCCTCTTGCATAAAAGTAAGCTCGCGGCGAACTTCTTCCTTGGTTACGGCCGCGCCGTACCACCACCAACGCGTGAAGCCCTTCGCTTCCGTCGGGGGATTATGCAGCAACGTGAGGCAATCGTCAATATGTGAGATGATAGGCCACCTGCCAGTCGTTTAGTTTGGATGCGATTGCCGGCGTTATTGGAACAGCTTTTCGTCCAGCCGGTCCAGGTCCGCGCGGAGAATCTCGAAATGCTTGCGCATGAAGCGCTTCGCGGACTTCACGTCGCCGAGCTTCATCGCGTCGAGAATCTGCCGATGGAGTGGTTCCGTATCTCTGCCGAATATGGGCGCGTCGACCGCGTCGATGACGTGAACGGACCACAGGTTTTCCAAATCCTCGATCGATTGGAACAGCTTCAGCAGAAGCCGATTGTTAGCGCCTTCATACAACGTTTTATGAAATAAATAATCCTCTTGCCGGGGGATTTCTCCTTGATTCCGTTTTCTGTCATATTCTGTTATAATTTCTTCTAATTGTTCCAGACACGCATTTTGACCTTGACTCACGATTTGCTCAATGGCGTACTGCTCCATCATTTCCCGCAAGTCCAGCATTTCCAGCAGCGATCTTTTCTCGTTCGAGACGCGCAGCTTGAGATCCGCGATTTCGCCGAGAATGGTCTTCTCCGCCCGGAGATACATTCCGCTGCCGGGCTTGATTTCGATCATTCCGTAGCTCTCCAGCTTCTTCATCGCTTCCCGGAACGAGGCTCTGCTGATTTGCATCTGCTCGCAAAAAAAACGTTCGGGCGGCAGGCGATCTCCCGGACTTAGACCGTTATCCACGATGTACCTCAGCACTTCCTCCGATATCGACTCGTGCAGCTTTTGCCGCTTTAAAGGTTTAAGCAAGAAACCGTAGCTCCTATCTCGTATAATTAGTAAGTTGTCTGACCAATTTATTGATAACATATTTGATTTTCGATGAAGTGTCAATCGTTTTATGTGCGTTACACACAAAAAGAGGGAACTTTCCAAGATGGAAGTTCCCTCTCTTCGGTTACCTGAATGGCGCAGAAACCGTATGTCCGATATCGCGCAGCAGCGTCGCTACGTCCTCGGAGAAGTTGCGAACGGGATGCCCGTCGAGCGGCACCATTTGCGAATTGAGCGTTTTAATGCGCGCGTGATATTGCTTGTCGGACGTTACGTGAACGGTATAGCCCGGCTCCGACCGCGCCACCGTTTCCCGTACTTGGTTTTCGACGGCTTTCGCATTTTCTCCTTGCTTGACGTCAATGCCGACAATCGCATCGCGGTTGTGTACGATGACGGTGGCTTTGCTTACGCCCTTGACCTTGTATACGTGTTTGGCGATTTTATCCGAAGCCGCCCGATACGAAGAAGAATTTGCGCCTTCTTTCAAGACGTTGTGATCGGTAGAACCGACGTTGTGTTCGTACGGCTTCACCGACTTCGTTTTCATCTGCCCGCAACCCGTCATCGACAAGACCAGCATCGCCGATATTAAAGCGATTCCGTATGTTTTCAACAAGCTGTCTCACCTCCTGGCCTTAATATGCGCCGTGCTGGCGCCATTCATGCGGCAAAGGTGGAATCATTTCTCGCTTATCTCCCCTGGCGCCCTTGGACATTTTAAATGGCGGGGCGAAAATCCCCATCAAACACTCGGGAGGTTCGACATGAAAAAAACAGTCGCCGCCGTTTTGACTGCATGCATGGTACTGACTGCAGGTTCGGCTGCATATGCTGCAGCGCCTGTTGCCGAGAAAAAGCATGAGCAAAAAATGCACGCGAAGTCGCTTCACGAGAAAAAGATGCACCACAAAAAAATGCAAGAACACAAGCTGAGGGCCAAGTCCGAAAAAGGACACCTCATTACGCCTAAAGCAATGGATAAGGCCAAGAGTCTTCATTCTAAAAGCTTGCGCGCAAAAGATGTGACGGAGCTGCCAAAAACCGGCTTCGGCGGCGCCAGCGAGCAAACGGAATAGAAATAAGGAGGGGTACGCCCTGCCCCTCCTTTATCATTTATGAAAACAATCCTCAAGCTTGCGGTCGTCATCGCGTGCGTAGTGGTCATGGCCGGTTGTTCAGCCGCTAAAGAAAGCCAAGAAAGCCCATCTACTGATCGTCGTGATAATCCATTGCAGGAAATGAAAAACAGAAACATGAATTCAACCGATGGAACTGAAGGCAACGACGCAAACGATGGAACCGAAACCGATATCATCCATAAACCGTTAGACTTGCAAAAACCCAAGAAAACAATCGTTTCAGAAGGCATTGTCCCGGCCAGAATTTATATACCGGCGATCGACCTGCACGCAAACGTCACAGTCGTGAACGTAAAAGATAACGGGCAGATGGACGTACCCAAAGACGACAAAACCGTAGGATATCTGTTAAATGGCGTTTACCCCGGCGCGATCGGGAACGCGGTGATGGATGGACATTATGATAATTATAAAGGCGCCGCCGTTTTCTTTCATTTGAAGCGGCTCAACAAGGGAGATCTGGTTGTCGTTAAAAATACAGACGGAGCGATGGTCGAATTCGCCGTTGAATCCGTACAATCGTTTAAAACCGCGGAAGCGCCTGTCTCGCAAATCTTCGGAAAAACGGACGAAGCCCGTTTGAACTTAATCACCTGCTCAGGAAAATACAGCCGCTCGAAGAAAGAGCATCAGGAGCGATTGGTTGTTTTTGCGAAAAGGGTGGCGTAATTTGGAGAACTCCGGCGTTTGTTGGCCGGGGTTTTACTTTGATGGCAAAACTATTATACCTAAAGGGCTTTGCGCAGGTTCATACTCATCAACATCGAATTCCGGCTGTCGGTATGGCATTCGCTTCGTTGGAGTTTTCACTTTCACCGCCTGCATTTACTTCAGTTACTAAGTAATAATACTGTGAGCGCTTGATAGTTAATACGCCATATATATCGGACTCTTTCATAAAACCAGGACTTCTCTATAGACAAAGTGCGGGAAGGTCCCTAAGAAACTGCCCCTTCAAAGGGGGACTCCCGCACCCCCTAGTTAAGTAAGAGTTTAAATCATTTTTTTAAGCTGGCTTCTAACTTATCAAGTGCCTCCAGAAGGTGCACTGCCGCTTCTCTGGAATTACGAAACGCCAATGTTACCTCATGATCAAGCTTATTCGCCTCTTCTACTGCTATCGCTGCGGCTTCCGTACTTTCTATAGCTTGCCGTATGGCTTCCCGGCTTGCATTAGCCAATTTAGAAACTAATATGTTATCGCTAGAGACAGCAAGCATTTCAGCCGCCAGTGCAGCCATATCCGCCGCGCTGTTCGCATTGTACTGAAGTCTAATAGCTTTTTGTCTCGCCTCGAAAGCCCTGTCATTAATCTCATCGGAGACTTTTCGCGCTCTATTCATAACAGCCATCATTTGATTTAATTCTTGGTAGATACGAAACACCTCCTGCGATAATAACTTTAATTTTAAAATCAAAATAGTAAAAAAGTCAAAAAAAAGGCCGAGAGCCGATGCCCGCGGGCAAACTATGGGTAACAAGAATGTGAAGTTATTAAAAATTTAACGGGAGCGAATTGCCATGCCTCCTTATGCCAGTACCCTTCAACAAATGCTAAATCATGCGGAGGATTTGCGTAAATGGATTACTTTTTACCAAAAGTCCCATGACGAATATAGATTAAAGCAATACGAGAAGTACCTACATGATACGATGACGGCTATCCATAAATTAAAATCCTCTTAAATAATACCTTTACGATGCAGAACGGTAAGTAACCGGTAAAAGTCGAATCTGCCACTCGAATGCATGTCGATCAGCTTGGACTTAACGGCAGATTGTACGTCTGCAGCGGCCTATGCGGGCGGCTCCGCTTCAATCTGCAGTGTTTCCACCTACGCAAGCCGATCGGCGAATACCTTGATCTGCCCCGCCTGTTCCTCTCCAGTTTTTGTAACGTCTCGAATTCCACGCGTTTTTCCTTCGTCATCGGTTCATCAAATCATTGTTCAAACTCGCGCTTCCCCGCCAATATTACAACCTTAATATTCCAACCTTTGTAGAAGAATGGCGCGAGAAATTTGCAAAGAAGGAATTTTCAGCTCGGACATACAAGAACTACGTTGGGCATGTAAATAAACACATCATTCCTTATATTTGCGCACCGACCAGATTAAGACGATGCAAATTGTTAGCTTCGACAACAGCCGAATTCTATGCGCACGTCACAAAGAAGGCGAGCCGGGCGACTGCCGATAAATTTAATCAGTTTGACCTAAGGCTAGAGACAGGCAATTAAAAGTTCGCTCCCACGCCTCGAAACAAGAACAGACAGTCCCCAACACTCGAATCCTTTCCGCTTCGATACAAATAAAAAAATCCCTTATCTCTAAGGGATCTCGTCATTTAAGTTATGGTGCGGTCGAGAGGACTCGAACCTCCACGGTATTGCTACCGCCAGCCCCTCAAGCTGGTGCGTCTGCCATTCCGCCACGACCGCATATTAAAAGTGTTGCTGTTCTCCAAGCGGCAGTGCCGGGGAACTTCTTGAAGCAATCTTACTGCAATCCGTCTTGCTAACCGAAGGTGGTGAGCCATGAAGGACTCGAACCTTCGACACCCTGATTAAAAGTCAGGTGCTCTACCAACTGAGCTAATGGCTCGTACTAAAGTTGGTGACCCGTGGGGGAATCGAACCCCCGTTACCTCCGTGAAAGGGAGGTGTCTTAACCGCTTGACCAACGGGCCGCATTAGCATCGATTCGTTCGTTTACCGCGTTCCCTCTCGGGCGACAAAAATGATTATATAACATGGTTAGCGGATTCGCAAGTACCTTTTTGCAATTTCTTAAAAGTTTTTTTGTGGTGTATGCTAAGGCCATGAAAGGAGCGCCAAACATGACTCAAATGCTTCTATATAATGAATCGACGCAGCGCGTCGAAGAGACCGACATTCGGGTGCCGATCGAAGGCGAAGTCGCCTGGGTGCCGCTGATCGCCGCCTCGCAGGAGGAGATCGAGCGCGTGCTGCGGGACGTGTTCTGCTGCCATCCTCTGATCGTCGAGGACTGCGTCAAGCTGAACCAGCGCCCCAAGCTCGATCGCTACGACAAGCATCTGCTTCTTACATTCTTTGAGGTCGGACAGGACCTGACGACGATCGAGATGGAGCATGTCATCGGCCCCAACTACATCATTACGGTCGCGCCGCAATCCGCAAGCTCTGTGGACGCAGCCGAGCGGGACTTCCGCGCCGCGCCCGAGCGGTTCATGACCTTTTCCGGCGTCATCCTCTACCGCCTCCTAGACCGCTGCGTCGACGACTATGCGGACCTGACGGACAAGGTGGAAAACGTGCTCGACAAGCACGAGCGCGCCGTATTCCGCAATCCGCACGTCAGGATCGCGGGGGACGTCTTCCGTCTTAAGCGGAAGCTGCATACGGTCAGGCGCATTATGGCGGACGAAAAAGCGGCGCTCGCGCAGCTGACCCATCATCAGTTCCCCTACACCAGAGCGGAAGCGGACGTATACTTCATCGATATCTACGATCACGTCTCGCGCGTGCTGGATTCGATCGACGGCTTCCGCGAGTCGCTGTCCGGTCTCCTCGAGCTGCAGCTCAATATGAAGTCGGATCGGATGAACGAGATCATGAAGACGCTAACGATCGTCAGCTCCATCTTCCTTCCCCTCACCTTCGTAGTCGGTCTGTACGGGATGAACTTCCGTGACATGCCCGAGCTGCGCTGGAAATACGGCTATCCCGCAGTCCTGCTCGTCATGGTTGTGATCGCGGGATCGCTCTGGTGGTTTTACAAACGAAAAAAATGGCTGTAACGCTCGCGGCGCCCCTCGTTTCAACGATCCTCGTATCCGGTTAAGCACTAAGTAATATACGGATTCGACAAAGGGGCTATCCGCCATGAACGATCAAAAGCTGCACGACGGTTCCTTATACTGGCCGAAAACGATGTCCTTCTTCCCTACATATCCTTCCCTTCGCGAGCGCACGATGACCCAGGTCGCGATCATCGGCGGCGGGATGAGCGGCGCGATCTGCGCGGCTACCCTCGCAGAAGCCGGCATCCCCGCCGTACTGGTCGAGGAAAAGCGCGTCGCTTCCGCCAGCACGGCGGCCAATACGGGCCTTATCCAATTTTCCAGCGATATCATGATGAGCGAGCTGTCCGACCGGATCGGCGAAAAGGACGCAGCCGCGTTCTACGCGCACTCCCGCAAAGCCGTGAGCGATCTCGGCCTTTTGTCGGCAGCCATTCCCCAGGACGGCGGCTATCGCGTCCGCAGCAGCCTCTACTGCGCCTCCTCGGACGACGACGCGCCAAAGCTGCGCCGGGAATACGAGATGCTCCGCCGACACGGCTACGCGACAGATTGGGGCTTCCCTGAGGGCGTCGGCCGCGACTTCATGGCGCGATATCCGGCAGCCTTCGTAACCCATGGCGACGCCGAGATCAATCCCGTGCGGATCGCCCACGCTTTTATCGCACAGGCTGCGCGGAGCGGTGTCCGCGTGTATGAGCATACGGGAGTAGCGAACGTTCGCAGGAGAGGCGACTGGTTCGTCCTGGACTGCGAGGGCGGCGAGATCCTCGCGCGGACGGTCGTACGCGCGACGGGCTACCTCCCCGGCATCGAGGGCGCTGCCGGGAGCGAGCCGATTCTCCGAAGAACGTTCGCGCTGGCGACGTTGCCGAACTCGGTTCCCGCGGAATGGAACCAGGACCATATGATGTGGGAGACGGCCCGTCCATACTTCTACTTCCGTACGAGGCCGGACGGCCGGATTATCGCAGGCGGGCTGGACGAGGACTCGCCGGATCCCGTGACAGGCGAGGCCGTGCTGCAGGCGCACACGGCCAAGCTGCTCGGGGAGCTAGGTAAGCTGTTCCCGGGCAGCCGTTTCGAAGCCGAGCACGCCTGGTGCGGCGCGTTCGGCGAATCGCCGGACGACCTCCCCTTCATCGGCGAGCATCCGGAAGCGCCAGGTCTCTTCCATGCGCTGGGCTACGGCGGCAACGGGACCGTCTATGCGATGCTGGCCGCAAGCATGCTGGTAGCGCGCATACGAGGGGAAACGCACCCGCTAGCCAGCCTGCTGCGGCCGAGGCAAGTCAACCGGGCAGCATGCGGCAAGCCGGCTGTCAGAAAGGCTTATGGGGTTTAGGTTTAGGTGCAAGCGCATCGACCTCCTCCATAACAAAACAAGCGCTCCGCTGTAATTGTGCGGGGCGCTTGTTATGTGCGGAGCGCCTGTTTATGCGCAGGGCGCCTGTTTCTGTGCGGGGCGCTTGTTTATGTGCGGAGCGCCTGTTTCTGTGCAGGCGCATGTTTATGTGCGGGGCGCTTGTTTATGTGCGGAGCGCCTGTTTCTGTGCGGGCGCATGTTTATGTGTGCAAGTGAAGTTTGTGTTTTGCCGTTCATGCGGGTTGGCCAATCGCCGTCCACGTTGCGCCTACGTCGTACGTTCGCGTAGTAATGCCTGCAAATATACATCTATTTCCGCCGAGATCGGCCCTTTTGGACTGGATTGATGCAAAAACGCAGTTATTTTCCTCCAAGATCCGAATTTCAGGCTTGCGCTTTGAATTTACCTGCATATTTGCATGCATTTCATCACGTGCCGTCGGTCGGCAGAAAATACATGTACAATTGCAGGTTTTTCGGTCCGCAAACATCCGACCAGCTCCGACACGCCAAAAGCACCTTTACCGGTCCACGAGATCTATACATAAAACAAAAAAGGACTGCCTATTCGGCAATCCTTGATCATGTCGCTGTAGTGGCGGAGAGAGAGGGATTCGAACCCTCGCACCACTTGCGCAGTCTAACCCCTTAGCAGAGGGTCCCCTTGAGCCACTTGGGTATCTCTCCATGTTGGCTCCCCGAACAGGACTCGAACCTGTGACAACTCGATTAACAGTCGAGTGCTCTACCAACTGAGCTATCAGGGAACGTTTTCTTCGAAAGCGACATGAATTAATTTATCATACGTGCTTAAATGAGTCAAGCCTTGTGCCAAACTTTTTTTAAATTAATTTTGCGCAGCCTGCCCGGCCAACGAATAGGCCTTGTCCGGCGCGGCTTCTTCGAGCCGAAGCTTGCCCTTGCATCGGCCGCAAACGTACTTGCGCGGGTCGGTCTTGCGCTTGCGCGGGTAGGACATGCCGCAGGCTCCGCATACCAGATGATAACGAACCGGCAGGCTGCGGCGCGCGCCCGGAAGCGCCTGACAATAAAGCGTGGCGCCGACCTGGGCGAGCAGCGTCTTAAACTCGGCGTCGCGGTGGCGGTAGCCCCGTCCGAGCAGATGCAGGTGGTAGTGGCACAACTCGTGCTTAATGATGCGCTCGGTCTCTTCCGCGCCATTGATCTCGAGTTGATGCGGGCTGATCTCGATATGATGGCTCTTCGTAAAATAGCGCCCTCCCGTTGTCCTCAGCCTGGCGTTGAACGCCGCCTTGTGCAGGAAAGGCCTGCCGAACCATTGAAGAGACAAAGCCTCCACCCACTGCTGCAATTCCCGGTTGTCCATTTACGGAGCCTGCCTTCCTGTTAAAGCCTTATTCTACTTGAATTGTAGCCACGGGTTGGGCTACACTGTCAAGTAGAATTTGCCGAGGGGAGACCATCTGACCCATGCCCGACATGACCCACGTATTGCTGCAACGCGCCGACGGCAGCCTCCTGTTCGTCGAGATGCCCGCGTCTCACGCTTATCAGCTTACCGCACTGAATCTAAGACTTCATAAGGAACTGTCCAAGCTGACGGCGGACAACGTCCCTGCGCTGCCCAGAGCCGTGGCGGAGATCGCCAGCCTGGAGCTGGTTGAGGGCGCGGCCGACCGGATCGGCGGCATGGACTACGTCAACGAGCTCGAAGCGACGTTCGCCGCCGTCCGGGAAGGCGCGTACCCGCTCGTATCGCTGCTGACGGAGATTCGCGCCCTGCAGGCGCAGCTTGAGCAGTGGTACGAGGAAGAAGGACTGCTCTAATCGCCAACGATCGACGCGCGGCCCAATTTTTGCCCGCCTTTCGGCAGTCGGACCTGCACGGTTCGCCTTTCCGCTCCATAAGGTATTAGTACAGCATGACAGTGGAGGAGGACGACGGCTATGCCGCAATGGCTGTGCAATCAGATGATGAGGGCTTACCAGAAAAAGGACCGCCGCCAGATCAAGATGCTGAACGACTGCTGGTTTTTCTATTATCGCCAGCCCGCCAAGGATGCGGCCGCAGGCCCTCGCCCCTAACCGACCGTCCCGGTTTGAATCATACGATCTCTAATCATAACAGCCGCCCCGAATGCGGACGCAGCATGCTGCGCCGCATTCGGGGCGGCTGTCTGTCTAGCGTTAACGGCAGCATTAAGCCTCCGCGGGTCCCTTCATCGTCAAGCTGACGCGTCCTTTTTTCAGATCCGCGCTCATGACCCACACCTTGACCGTGTCGCCGACGGCGACGACTTCCGTCGGGTGCTTCACGAACCGGTTGCTGATCTGCGAGATATGCACGAGACCGTCGTTCTTAATGCCGATGTCGACAAAAGCGCCAAAGTCTACGACATTGCGAACCGTCCCGGTCAGCTCCATCCCCGGCTTCAGATCCTCGATATCCAGCACGTCCGTGTGGAAGATCGGCGCCGGCAGCTCGTCCCGGGGATCGCGTCCAGGCCGCTGGAGGCTGTCCAGGATGTCGCGCAGCGTCGGTACGCCGACGCCCAGATCGGCCGCCGTCTCCGCGACGTCCAGGCCGCGCAGACGCTCCTTGACATCGTCGGTGCCGATACGGTCCAGCTTCACCCCGAGCGCCTTGAACAGCTTGTCCACGAAGCCGTACGACTCCGGATGGATCGGGGTACGATCGAGCGGATGCGCGCCGTCCGTAATGCGCAGGAAGCCCGCGCATTGCTCGAATGCCTTCGCGCCGAGCCGCGGCACCTTCTGAAGCTGCTTGCGATCGGTGAACTTGCCGTTCTCTTCGCGCGCCTTGACGATATTTTTGGCCAGCGTGGCGTTGATGCCCGATACGTACGACAGCAGCGAAGGCGACGCCGTGTTGACGTCTACGCCGACATGGTTGACCGCGGATTCCACGACGCCCCCGAGGCTCTCGTCGAGCCGCTTCTGGGAGACGTCGTGCTGGTACTGCCCGACGCCGATCGCCTTGGGCTCGATCTTCACGAGCTCCGCCAGCGGATCCTGAAGCCGGCGCGCGATCGACACCGCGCTGCGCTCGGCGACGTCGAGATCGGGAAATTCCTCCTGCGCGAGCTTGGACGCCGAATACACGCTGGCTCCCGCTTCGTTCACGATCAGATACTGCAGCCCGCGCTCCGGCATTCCCTTGATGACCGAGACTACGAATTGCTCCGTCTCGCGCGAGGCGGTGCCGTTGCCCACGACGATCAGCGTCACGCCATACTGCCCGATCAGCCTGCGGAACAGCGCCTCCGCCTCCGCCTTTTTATTGTGCGGCGGCGTCGGATAGGACACGGCCACTTCGAGCAGCTTGCCGGTATCGTCGACGACGGCCAGCTTGCATCCGGTACGGAAGGCAGGGTCTACGCCGAGCACGACCTGTCCCTTGACGGGCGGCTGGAGCAGCAGGTTGCGGAGGTTTTCGGAAAAGATGGAGATCGCGTGCTCCTCCGACTTCTCCGTCAGCTCGCCGCGCAGCTCGCGCTCGATCGACGGAGCAATCAGCCGCTTGTACGCGTCCTCGGCCGCAGCGGCGAGCGCGTCGCGAGCCGGGGAAGGCCCGCGCAGCGTACGTCTGTGCAGCTCGGCCACGATCCGCTCCGACGGCACGTCGAGGCCGACGCCGAGCACGTCCTCCCGCTCGCCGCGGTTGATCGCGAGCACCCGGTGCGGAGGCAGCCGCTTGACCGGTTCGCTATATTTGTAATACATCTCGTAAACGGATTCCGCCTCCGTGTTTTTGGCCTTGCATTGCAGGACGCCCTGGTCCCAAGTAAAGCGGCGCACCCACTTGCGGATGTCCGCGTCGTCCGCAATGCCCTCGGCCACGATGTCCATCGCGCCCTGGATCGCTTCCTCCGCGCTGCCGACGCCCTTGGCGGCGTCGACATACCGGGCCGCTTCGTGCAGCAGATCGCCCTGCCGCGGCTGCGACAGCAGCCAGTTGGCGAGCGGCTCGAGCCCCCGTTCCTTCGCCACGCTGGCCCTCGTCTTGCGCTTTTGCCGGTAAGGCCTGTACAGATCCTCAAGCTCCTGCAGCTTCACCGCGGCGCCGATCGCCTTCGCCAGCTCCGGCGTCAGCTTGCCCTGCTCGTCGATCAGGCGGAGCACCTCGCCTTTGCGATCCTCCAGCTGCTTCAGGTAGCCGCGGCGCTCCTCGATGGCCCGAAGGACGTTCTCGTCAAGCTCGCCGGTCATCTCCTTGCGATAGCGGGCGATGAACGGAATCGTGTTGCCCTCGTCAAGCAGTCCAGCTACCGTGCGCACCTGCGCAGGCTTAAGCCCCAGCTCGGACGCGATCTGCGCGATCATGCGCTCCGCCGCCAGCTTCGCGTCCGGCAATGTCGCTTCATTCATGGTACGTCGGCTCCCTCTGGTCAAGTCTTGTTCCATCATAACAAAAGACGCTTCCTGCAGGAAGCGTCCCCAAGACTTGCGTTATAACGCCACCGAAGGCTCGTCCAAGTCCGGACAGCGCAGCGCGGCGAGGACAAAAGCCGTCATATCCTCGCATAGCCGCTCCGAATCGGGCACGGGCTCCGACAGCACCGGATCGAAGAAGCTGAATTCGCGCCTGTACGTAATGCCTCCCCATAAATAAAGGAAAGCGCTATCGAGCGAGCGATAGTGAAAGACGCCGCGACGCTTGCCTTCGGACAGCAGCGCCCGGATCTTCTCCCAGATCGGCATCAAATATGCCCGGATGAAATCTCGCCTGCACGTCTCGTTGCCGATCTCGTTTTGAATAACGCGAATAAGGTCAGGGTCCTCGGATTGAAACTTTACGATCTCGCGGATTACGACCTTAAGGCCCGCAACCGGCTCCATCGGCGCGGCGATCGTCTCCCTCACGAGCTCGATCGGGAAAAATTCGTCCATCAACGCTTCGAAAAGCTTGTCCTTGCCTTGAAAATAATAGGACACGAGCGCGGGATTCGTATCCGCCTCGAGACCTAGCGCCCGAACCGTCGTCCCTTCAAAGCCCTGCCGTGCGAACAGCCGCTTGGCGGCCAGCAATATGCGCATCCTTGCATCCAGCTCGTAGGTACTCATGATCCCTCCATACACAAAAAAAGCTTTAGCGCTTCACCGCATTATCTCTATTATGCAGCACAGGACCTAGGTGAAGCAAGCATGCGTTTGTCGAAAATACGGTGTATTTTGTGCAAAAAAAATAGCGGTTCCTCCCCCAAGAAGGAACCGCTCTTAAAAATCGATCAGACCGACGCTGATTAGCAGCGCCTCGTCTACTTTCCTCATCATTTCCTCGTCCAAATGCGTGATCTTGTCCGTGAGACGCTGCTTGTCGATCGTCCGGATCTGCTCGAGCAGCACGACCGAATCGCGCTCCATCCCGTGCTCCTTGGCCTCGATCTCCACATGCGTCGGAAGCTTCGCCTTTTGGATCTGCGCCGTAATCGCCGCTACGATAACCGTCGGACTGAACCGGTTGCCGATATCGTTCTGAATGACGAGCACAGGGCGTACGCCGCCCTGCTCGGACCCGACGACAGGCGACAGGTCCGCGTAGAACACATCCCCGCGTTTGACGATCAATCGCTACACCCCGCTCACGAGCCGTCCGAGCGTGCTCTCTGCGTCTTCCTCGGCATGGAACGCTTCAGATGCCATGTTCAGGTTGATCTTGGCCATCTCCAGGTATCCCCGCTGCATCGCGTCGCGGATCAGGCGTTTCTTTCTGTCGACCAGATACTGCTTCATCGCCTGGCGGACGACTTCGCTGCGATTGGAATTCTCGTTCGCCGCAACATAGTCCACCTCGCGCAGCAGATGATCGGGCAGACTGATCATAATCCGCTTCGTATTGTGCAAATTGGCCACCGAACACGCACCCCCAAAAAATGTCCATCCTGCAATAATTCCCAGTATCTCGTTACGTGAAAAGAAATATACGAATATCATACCATTCGCGCCTTACGCGCGTCATTCCTGCTTGACGACATCAAAAATGTCGAAAGCTTCGACCGAATGCTACTGCTGCAGCAGCGGGTTGACCACGCCGACGACCTTGCCCTCGCTGACGTACACCCTCGGCACGCGGGCCGCGATCATGCAAGTAATTTCGTAATTAATCGTGCCTAGCTTATCGGCAAGCTCCTCTACCGGCAGCACCGCTTCTCCCTGACGGCCGAACAAAACGACTTCCTCGTCAGGCATCCAAGGAGACTCGTCGCCGGAAGACCCTCGTTCCAGACGCACCATGCACTGGTCCATGCAGATCGAACCTACCACGGGATGCCGGCGCCCTCTTGCGAGCACCTCGGCATGCCCGGACAGCATCCGGCTGAAGCCGTCGGCATAGCCGATCGGCAGCGTGCCGATCGACTCGTTCTTCTCCGTGAAGTACCGCGTGCCGTAACTGATGCCTTCGCCCGCCGCGAGCGTCTTGACATGGGCGAGCCGCGTACGCAGCGACATGACCGGCACGAGCGGAATCTCGTCGTGCCGGACCTCGTCGCTCGGATAAAGACCGTACATGCCGATGCCCAGACGCAGCATGCCGCCGACCTGCGGCGGCAGATCGATGCCCGTGGCAGTATTGCCGGCATGCACGATCTGAAGAGGCAGCCCCGTCCGCCGGACATAATCGACGACCGAGGCGAAGCGCTCGGCCTGCATCATCGTATAGCTCTTGTCGTTCTCGTCCGCTCGCGCGAAGTGCGTATATATGCCTTCGACCGCCAGCTGCGGCAGCCTGCAGGCTCGCTCAAGAAAGCGCTCGGCGGCAGGCCCCGGCATAACGCCGAGTCTGCCCATGCCGGAGTCGACTTTGACGTGAGCAATGAGCTTCGCCCCTTTTACGGGCATTCGTTCGATCGCATCGAGTTGATCCTCGCGATACAAGGTCACGGCAATGCCGCGTTCGCGAGCGATCGGAAAAGCGTCGGACGGCGTGAGTCCCAGCACGAGCGCGGGCGTCTCGACGCCCGCGTCGCGCAGCTGCAGCGCTTCGTCCAAAAAGGCGACGCCCAGATAGTCCGCGCCGGCCTCTGCCGCCGCTCGCGCGGACCAGACCGCGCCGTGGCCGTATGCGTTGGCCTTCACCGAGGCGAGCAGTCTCGTGCCCGGCGCGAGCCGCGACTTGAACGCGGTCACGTTGGCACGCAGCGCGTCAAGCGAGATCACGGCAGCCGTCGGCCTGTAATACCCTTCCACGTACGTCACCTACTTTTGCCAGAAAACAGTTTGCTTCCTAATAAGGTAATGTTACCGGGCGCAGACCGTACTGTCAACGCAAGAGCGTCAGCCAAAGCTTGGCTATCCGTCTCTCGGATGCCAAAAAGCCGGTCTTGGGACCGGCTTTTGGCTGTAAATGAGAATTTAATGAGAGAAGGAATTACTTGCCGGATTGGTCGACGAGCGCCTGGGCGACGCGGACCATCTCCTCATGCGGCAGATCGATCGTCGTCAAGCGATAATCCACGCCGTCATACGTCCAGGCCAGCGACTGCGTATCGTCTTCGGTCAGGAAGCCGACGGTGAAGCCGAGGTCGAGCGCCTTGGTCTGCGCGAGCGCCGAGACGGCACGGTCCTTGGACTGCGACTCGATGATCGAGAAATCGTAGGTGCCGCTGTAGCGGAGCATGACGCCTTGCGCTCCGTCGCCGAGCTGCACGTCGAACGGCGCTTCCACCTGCGTCACGCCTTGCGGCAGCATGAGCGGGTCGGGCTCGATCGCCGCCATCTCGACGGCCGGCTCGGCGGTCTTGCCGTCCGTGCCGTCTGCCGGATCTGCGGTCGCCGGGTCTGCGGCCGTACCGGTCGTACCAGTTGCGTCCGGCGAGGCGCCGTCGATCGGCAGCGCGCCGGTCGTGCTGGCATCGCTCTTCGGCGTCGCGAGGTTCTGCTGCATGTCAAACGCGGACTTGTCGAACTTTTTGCCGAACTCGAAGCTGTCGAACTTCACGTCCACCAGCACGTTCGAATTCGTGTCCGTCACCTCGACGAGCTGCGGCGAGTAGTCGCTCTTGTCGAGCCAGATCTTCTGGCGGGCGAACGAGCCGTTCTGGTAATTGCCGGCCATCACGTTGAAGACATAAGAGTCCTTCTCCGCCGCGAACTGGCGCGAGTTGTCGACGGTGATGCTGTGCAGGAGCGTCTGCAGCAGGTACACTTGGCCCTGGTTGTCCGGCCAGTCGCTCTGGAAGCGGTAGCTCTTATTGAGGCTCGGCGTCAGGACGAACACGCCGTCGTCGTTGCGGAGCACGATCTGCGTCACGTCGCGGCTGGCGCTCGTCAGCGCGACGCGGTAATAGTTAGGCTTTTGGTACCATACCTCAACCTTGTAAGCCTGCGGCTGCTGCCCGGTGTGCAGCGTCATGACGCCGCTCCCCTGGTAGCTGTCCATCTTGTCCGACAACTTGGTCAGATCCTTCACGACCGAATCGGCGTTCTTGCCCGCGCCGCATCCCGACAGCAACGTCGCGACGAGCACCAGGGCAGCCGCGATCCACGGCAGCTTGCGAAGCATCACATCAACCCCTCTTCGATTGGTTAGTCCATGCTTCATTCCTATGAGGGGACTTGACCAAATATGCGGACGAGATTGACGAGCTTGGGGGGGCCGACGATCCATCGTGCATTTCTACTATATAATGGACAAACTATTCGGGCGAGCGGCCGCAGATCTTGCTTCGCATGCGCTCGATTAGTTCCGCCGCCGTCATCTCCTCCGCCTCCCCGTCGCCCCGCCGCCTCACGGACACCGTGCCGCGCTCGCGTTCTTTTTCGCCGACGACCAGCATGTACGGCACCTTCTGCAGCTGCGCCTCGCGGATCTTGTAGCCGAGCTTCTCGCTGCGCAGATCGGCTTCGATGCGGATGCCCGCCTCGGCCAGCTCGCGCTTGACCTGCAGCGCGTAGTCGGCGAACGGATCCGAGACCGGCAGCAGCTTTGCCTGCACCGGCGCCAGCCACAGCGGGAACGCGCCGCCGTAGTGCTCGGTGAGCATTCCGATGAACCGGTCGATCGAGCCGTAGATCGCCCGGTGAATGACGATCGGCCGATGCTTCAGGCCATCCTCGCCGACGTACGCAAGATCGAATTTGTCCGGCATCTGGTAGTCGAGCTGGATCGTGCCGCATTGCCAGCTGCGCTTCAGCGCATCGAGGATATGGAAGTCGATCTTCGGCCCGTAAAAAGCACCGTCGCCTTCGTTCAATTGGTATGGCAGTCCCAGCTTCTCCAGCGCGTTCTGCAGACCTCGCTCGGCCTCGTCCCACGTTTCCGCCGTCCCGAGATAGTCGTCCGGTCGCGTCGACAGCTCGATTTTGTAATCGAATCCGAACACGCGGTAAATCTCGTCGATCAGGGAGATCGTCCGTTTGATCTCTTCCTCGATCTGATCCTGGCGCAGGAAAATATGCGCATCGTCCTGACAGAAAGTACGCACCCGCATCATCCCGTTCAGGGCGCCGGAAAACTCGTGCCGGTGAACCTGGCCGAACTCGGACAGCCGAATCGGCAGCTCGCGGTAAGAATGCAACTCGTTTTTGTAGATCAGCATATGGCCCGGGCAGTTCATCGGCTTCAGCGCGAACTTCGTGTCGTCCACCTGCGTGAAGTACATGTTGTCTTTATAATGATCCCAGTGGCCCGATTGCTCCCAGATGCGGTTGTTCATCATGAACGGCGTGCGCACTTCATCATAATCCCGCTTGCCCTGGATCTCGCGAGAGAAGTTCTCGAGTTCCGTCCGAATCGTCATCCCCTTGGGCAGGTAGAACGGCATGCCCGGCGCTTCTTCGGAGAACATGAATAGCTCGAGCTCCTTGCCCAGCTTGCGATGATCGCGCTTCTTGGCTTCCTCCAGCAAGCGCAGATGCTCAAGCAGATCGGCTTCCTTGGGAAAAGCAGTGCCGTAAATGCGCTGCAGCATCTTGTTGTTCGCATCTCCCCGCCAATAAGCGCCCGCCAAGCTCATCAGCTTAAATGACTTGATGCGCCCCGTTGAGGGCAAATGCGGCCCTCGGCACAGATCGGCGAATTCGCCTTGCTCATAAACCGAGATGACGGCATCCGCAGGCAGATCGCGGATCAGCTCCAGCTTCAGCGGGTCTGCGGCGAATCGACGCTCCGCATCCGCCCGGCTCACCTCATGGCGGACGATCGGCAGATCTTCGCCGGCGATACGCGCCATCTCGCGTTCGATGTCGGCCAGATCGTTCTCAGAGAGCGCCCGCTCCAGCTCGATATCGTAATAAAATCCGTCCCGAATGACCGGACCGATGCCCAACTTAACCTTTTCCGCGCCGCCGTATAAGCGACGGATCGCCTGGGCCATCAAGTGCGCCGTGCTGTGGCGGTAGATCTCCAGGCCTTCCTGCTGTTCCAAAGTCAAGATCTCGACCTGCGCATCGCCTTCGATCGGAGCTTCCAGGTCGACCGGTTTGCCGTCGATCTTGCCCGCGATCGCTTTCTTGCGGAGGCTCGGCCCGATCTTTTCCGCCAGTTCGCCGACGGTGGTACCGTCAGCCACCTCTCGCATTTTTCCATCCGCCAACGTTACCTTAACCATTGCACAAGCCTCCTTAGGGTGAATTTGAACGCAAAAAAACGCACAATCCCTCAAGGGACGAGTGCGTTCAGCTCGTGGTTCCACCCTAATTCGACCCGCTCGCGCACGCATCGGCAGCAAGCCGACCCATGACGGGCAAGGTCCTCATCGGTATCCGGTAACGGGGATAAGACGGTATCGCCTACTGGCGGAGCGCTAACGGCCCACGGGTTCGACGCTACGGCTGCAAAGGGGTAATCCGCTTCCGGTCTCCGCAGAGGCTCGCACCTTGCACCTCTTTCTCTGTCCGGTCCATGAAGGGGATCGTGTCTTTGGTCAATGCCTGAATAGATGGGATTGCTTGGCGTTTATTATAGTGCCCAAGGCGGCTCAGGTCAACCGCCAGTCTGCCGGCAAGGTCAAGTTTAAGCTTGTCTTAAGAATTGCCGGAGCGGCTTATATGCTATATTGAGGTTAACGGAATCATGGAAAAGCTTGTTGCGCGGGAGGAAAAAACGGCTGTGAGAGGAACAATACTGCTGGTCGACGACGAGAAGGAAATCATCAAGCTGATGGAAATATACTTCGTGAACGAAGGCTATTCCCTGCTTCGGGCATCGGACGGGCTTGAAGCGCTCGACCTGCTCGAACGGCACCCGGTCGACCTGATCATCATGGACGTCATGATGCCCCGGATGGACGGCATCGAAGCGTGCATGCGCATCCGCGAGACGCGCGAGCTGCCGATCATCCTGCTGTCGGCCAAGAGCCAGGACATCGATAAGATCGCGGGACTTAGCATCGGCGCGGACGACTATGTCGCGAAGCCGTTCAACCCGCTGGAGCTGATTGCGCGCGCCAAGTCGCAGCTGCGGCGGTACAAGCAATTCGGCAGGTCCGGTGTCCGGGACGAAGCGCAGATCGAGATTGACGACCTTGTCATTAATACCGCCACGCACAAGGTCACGGCCGACGGCGAAGAGATCAAGCTGACGCCGCGCGAATTCGCCATCCTGCGGCTGCTCGCCGTCAATCGCGGCATCGTGCTCAGCATGGACAAGATTTACCAGGAGGTATGGAACGAACCGTTCATGGAGTCCAAAAACACGGTCATGGTCCATATCCGCAAGCTGCGGGAGAAAATCGAAAAAGACCCGCAGGCTCCCCGTTATATCAAAACTGTGTGGGGCATCGGGTATAAGATCGATCCGAACGGATAGGCGGCCCGCGCTCGTTCGTCCACTCCAGTACAGAAAGAAGCGTGCCTGGCGTTATGCCCTCCACCTCCGGATCCAAATGGCTGCACTCGGTCCGCTGGAAGTTTCTCGCCGCCGCGTTGGCGAGCGCAGCCCCGACAGCCGCGGTTTTATACGCCTTTTATTTGCTCTCGAAATATTTAATCCGGCATCCATTTTTTGCCGTGCCAATGGCGCCGATCATTAACGGTTTTGGATCTACGCCCGTGCTCGTCGTAACGGGAGCCGCCTCGTTCCTGTTTTTCTACTTTCTGTTCAGCCGCGGCACGATCCGCCGGTTGGAACAGCTCGACGCTTCCCTGCGGGACATGGAAAACGGCGATCTCGGCACCGTGGCGCAGCGCCCCGCGACGGACGAGTTGGGACAAGCCGCGGACAGCATCGACAGGCTGGCGAAGAAGCTGTCCGATTATATGGAGCGCGTTACCGAAGGCTTGCAGGCGGTGGCAAGCGGCCGGCTCGAATATCGGATCGAGATCGATCGCTCTTATGGCGACTTCGCGCGCATCGCCGAGAGCATCAACGCGATGGCGGAGCAGCTGGACCGTTCGATCCGGGATGAGCGTCATGCCGAGAAAACCAAAAACGACCTTGTCACCGGCGTCTCCCACGATCTTCGAACGCCGCTGACGTCCATCTTGGGTTTTTTGGAGGTTATCGAGCAGGATCGGTACAAAGACGAGGTCGAGCTGCGCCATTACGTCAATATCGCCTATGAAAAGGCGCGCACGCTGAAGAAGCTGATCGACGATCTGTTCGAGTATACGCGGATCGGGGGCGGCATGCCGCTCGCGCGGACGGAGCTCGATCTGACCGATCTGCTCCGGCAGCTCGCCGAAGAGTTCGTACCCAGCCTGGACAAGGCATCGATGACCTGCCGCCTCGCCGCGCCAGATGAGCCGCTGGTTATCGAAGGCGACGGCAACCTGCTGATGCGAGCCTTCGAAAATTTAATGTCCAACGCGATTTCCCACGGCGAAGGAAGTCCGTATGTGGACATCGAGATCGAGCGCCGCGAAGATATCGCCTGGATTCGCGTCGTAAATTACGGCGAGCCGATTCCTGCCATGGATCTCCCGTTTATATTCGACCGCTTTTACCGCGGGGACCGCTCCCGCACCTCTGGCGGCACGGGACTTGGACTCGCCATCGTCAAGAGCATCGCCGAAGTGCACGGCGGAAGCGTCCGAGCCCGCAGCGACAGGAGCCGGACCGCGTTCGAAATAGCGCTGCCTGCCTTGCGCAGCTCATAGCTTTGTCAGCGTTTGTTAAGGGAATGGTAAGCATTCGTGCAGGCTGCCGTTAAGATTCCTCTTTTATACTTGCTAGCAATAGCAAAGAAATGATGAGGAAGGGAAGCATCGGCATGAACACCCTCCTGCTCTTGACCAATATCGCCCTGCTCGCCGCAGGCCACCTCTTTTGGAAAAAGGCGCTTAAGATCGTCGGCGGCTTTAGCCTTCAGCGCTTGCCCGGACTGCTTATGTCCCCATTGTTCTTAATGGGCGCGATCTGCTATGGAGCCGCGACGCTGTCCTGGCTCTCGGCGATGTCTTGGTTGCCGCTCAGCAACGCTTAATCGCTCAGCCGTCCCGCTCTTCTCCCAGCGACGCTGCATGCAGCCCGATCCGCTTAAGCACCTCGGCGAGCGTATGCTTCTCTTCCGGCGAGGCGACGGACAGATTGCGCGAGATCATGGCGACATGCTTGGGGAAAATATCGTCGAACAAAGCGCGGCCTGCGGCCGTCAGCACGGCGTTCGAAGTCCGGCGGTCCTCCTGGCTCTGCCTGCGCTCGACGTAACCCTTTTTCTCCAGCTTGTCGATGACGTACGTGATGCTCCCGCTTGGGATCCCCATCCGTTCGCTGATCTTCTGAATCGGCTGCGGCCCCTTGTTGTACAGCAGCTCGAGGATCATGAAGTTGTCCGGGCTCAGCCCATGGCTCTCGATATCCCGCCCGACATTGCCGAAGATCGCGCGCGAGGCGCGCAGCCAGATACGGAACAACCGCAGATCGTCTGCCGTCCCGTCGTCCGGGGATTCCGTAGGTTCTAAATGTTCTGTTGGCTTCGTCGGCTCAGTCGTTTGCGCCGGTTCTTGCGGCTCAATCGGCTTTGTCGGCTCATTAGACTTCTTCGGTTCAGCCGGCTTCGTCGGTTCGGTCAGCTTCTTCGAATCAGTCGGCTCCATCGAGTTTGTCGGTTCCATCGATTCGCCCTCCTTCCGTTCGCTGAACGTTCGTTATAGGGAAATCCTATTCTTAGGATAATTGAAAGTCAAGCTGCAGAGAGATCGACCGGCGCATGCGTAATCCGAAAAAGGCGTACAAACGCAAAAAGAGCAGCGACGATAAATCGTCTCTGCTCTTGAACTTTAGAGGTGGTAGGCCCTGTGGGGATCGAACCCACGACCCGTTGATTAAGAGTCAACTGCTCTGCCAGCTGAGCTAAGGACCTGTAAAGAACTTTTATAATATAACACAGCCCGAACGAGAATGACAAGCTTTTTTCAAAAAAAGTTTTCTCCTCTCTAACCCTGCTGCGAAGCAGCTAAAGCGGAGCCGAACCGGGAGCGAGCCGGGTGCAAGCCGCGAACGAAGTCCTACCTCAACGACGAACTGCGGACTAGGGAGCAACACCCATTCGCGCAGGGCAATCGGGCACTCTAACGATAATATCGCATCATTCTTGCCACACGACGCTATCCGCGCCTGCATGTAACAAGCACACTCGCCGACATAAAATTTATTTCAGAGGTAAGCGGCCATCAGGGACTCATTAGCGATGTGCCACATCCTTATTTCGCACCAAACGCTCCCCCAGCGCCGAAATAGCGATGTGCCACATCCTTATTCAGAGGAAAATGGCCCTTAGGGACACATTAGCGATATGCGACATCCTTATTTCGCACCAAACGCTCCAATTCGCCGACATAACGATGCGCCGCATCCTTATTCCATTATTTTGCGGCCAGCATACCTTGATCGACCGGTTTCTGCCCCGAAAACGAAAAAAGAGAACGGTGCGAAATTCGCCGCCGTTCTCGTCGTTTACGGGATGGTAGGCCCTGTGGGGATCGAACCCACGACCCGTTGATTAAGAGTCAACTGCTCTGCCAGCTGAGCTAAGGACCTGTAAAGAACTCTTATAATATAGCACGCCCTTCTCCCCCAATGCAAGTCCAAATTCAAAAAATTTTCGGCAGCCGAGCAGACTAAGATTTAGGCTGAAAAAGGACGGCCGGTATGCAGCGAACGCAAGGAGTGAGCAGTTGTTACCGGGAGTGAAGCGTCCGTCGTCACGAATATGTTATGATACGTTTAATTCCTGTCATCTCCTATATAAATATAAAGCGAGTGGTAACGTTCATGGCGACGATTCTAACGGTCGAACATTTGACGAAAACTTACGGGGACAAGGTCCTCTTTGAAGACATCTCCTTCGGTATCGAGGAAGGCGACAAAGTCGGCATCATCGGCGTAAACGGGACCGGCAAGTCCAGCCTGCTGAAGGCGGTCGCGGGCATCGAGCCTGCCGATGCCGGACGGATCAGCGCGGCCGGACGCACGCGCATCCGCATGCTCGCGCAGGATCCGGCCTTCGCGCCCGGGGAGACGGCGCTCTCGCACGTGCTCGGCGGCGATTCGCCGCAGCTCGCCGCGCTGCGCGCCTACGGGGCAGCGCTCGAAGCGCTGGAGCGCGAGCCCGAGCGGGCCGGCCTGCAGGAGAAGCTGATCTCCGCCAGCCAGAAGATGGACGAGCTGGACGCTTGGACGATGGAGACCGACGCCAAGACCGCGCTGGCCAGGCTGGGCATCACGAGCTTCGAGATGCCGGTCGACACGATGTCCGGCGGCCAGCGCAAGCGCGTCGCGATGGCGGCGGCGCTGCTCCAGCCGTCCGATCTGCTCATTCTGGACGAGCCGACCAACCATATCGACAACGAGTCGGTCGCCTGGCTGGAGAGCATGCTGCAGAAGCGCCGCGGCGCCCTGCTCATGGTCACGCACGATCGCTACTTCCTGGATCGGGTGAGCAATCGCATCCTGGAGCTGGACCGCGGGCGCGCCTTCTTCTATGAAGCGAACTACAGCCGCTTCCTGGAGCTGAAGCTCGAGCGCGAGGAGCGCGAGGCCGCCTCCGAGGCGAAGCGCAAAAACCTGCTTCGCAACGAGCTCGCCTGGATCCGCCGCGGCGCGCAAGCCCGCTCCACCAAGCAGAAGGCGCGGATCGACCGGTACGAGGCGCTGAAGGCCAACGCTCCCAAGGCATCGGCCGGCAAACTCGACATTTCGATCGCCTCCTCCCGGCTCGGCCGCAAGATCGTGGAGCTTGTCGAGGTGTCGAAGCGCTACGGCGACCGCACGCTGATCGACGGCTTCAGCTACACGGCAGTGCCGGAGGACCGCGTCGGCATCGTCGGCCGCAACGGCACCGGCAAGTCGACGCTGCTCAAGCTGATCGCCGGCCGGCTGCGGCCGGATGGAGGCTTGGTGGAACTCGGCGATACCGTCAGGATCGGGTGGTTTTCCCAGGAGCAAGAGGAAATGGACGAGAACCTGCGGGTCATCGAATATATCCGCGAAGGCGCGGAGCAGATTACGACGGCGGAAGGCGAGCAAATCTCGGCCGCGCAGATGCTGGAACGGTTCCTGTTCCCGCCTTCGGCGCAGTGGACCCAAATCTCCAGACTGTCCGGCGGCGAGAAGCGTCGGCTGCAGCTGCTGCGCGTGCTGACCGAAGCGCCGAACGTGCTGCTGCTCGACGAGCCGACCAACGACCTGGATATCGCGACGCTGTCGGTGCTGGAGGATTACCTGGACGACTTCCCGGGTGTCGTGTTCGTCGTCTCGCATGATCGCTACTTCCTCGACCGGACGGTCGATCGTATATTCGGGTTCGAGGGCGGCGGCGTTATCCGGCAGCATACCGGCAACTACTCGGATTACCAGGCTTACGCGGAAAAGCAGCTGGCGCTCGAGGCGGCGGCTCAGAACGCGGCGACGGCGAAAAAGCCGGTGACGACCGCTTCGGCGGATTCGGTTTCAGGCAGCGCTGCTGCCGACGCGCGCGCGAGCGGCAAAGCGCTGAAAATGTCCTACAAGGACCAAAAGGACTACGAGCAGATCGACGGTTGGATCGCCGAAGCCGAGGAGCGAATGGCCGATCTGAGCAAGCAGATGGAGGACGCGGCGAGCGACTCTTACCGGCTGCAGCAGCTCACGACGGAGCTGGCCGAACAGGAGGCCAAGCTGGACGGCCTGCTCGAGCGATGGACGGAGCTTAACGAGCTCGCGGAAGCGATCGCGGCGCAGAAGAAAAGCTAAAGGAAACACACGAAGGACCGGATCGATCGGAAGATCGCCGGTCTTTCTTTGTATGTGCGAGGATCTGTCAGGCGAACTTAGTCCAGCTCGACTTTGACTGCCGTATAGGACAACAATCTTAGGCCAGCTACCCAAGCCTTCAAGTTTTTCCCGATCATCTCTTCAGTAAACACGCGCTCCACTTCGCTTCCGTCCACGAGCAGCTTCGCATCCTCAAAAAGGGAGATAGTTAGTGGGTATTCCCTCGCCATGCCCCGGAACTCCCCCGACACTTCGATCATTTTGCGGGCCGTGTCCACTTTTGTCACGACGCCCTTAATATCCGGATCGCGCGTGCAGCACTCGGCGACATCGATCTCCAATGGAAACGCCTCGCCTGCGATGCGGTAGATTGCAGCCCTGACGGCGGCAAGCTCCCCATCGCCAAGCTTCCTTTCCACGTCTCCATAGCTTCGGATCTGCAGCAGCACCCGACGGTTTTCCGCGCTCCCGCCCATCAGCATCACGCCCTGTCCGTCCAAGAGCTCGGCACGGCGTTCGGCGACGGCATCCATCAATTGCGCGAGCCGCTCGTCGGGCCATTCCTCCGTCTCCTCTTCGACTCTCTCGTAGTTTACCCGCACGGTTAACGGAGATCCACCCATCGCGATGCGTGCGCCGAGCGGCAGGCTCATCGATCTGAGCGGGACATAAAGCGTGCCCGCGCTCATTGAAGAAGGCTGGCTTAACAGATATTCCTCGCCGTTAAAGACGAATTTGGAGGCGCCCGCCGTAATCGCCGCTGTATCGCCGTCTATCGTCGCGGTCGCGACATTCGTCCCGTCGTCCCATTTCACCTGTCCGCCAAGCGCGGCGAAAAAGGCGCGAAAGGGTACGAGCGTACGCCCTTGCCGAATCTTCGCGGGAATCTCGACGCTTGCTGCATCGCCGACGTTCACGATCACCTTGACAGGAGTCTGCGCAGCCTTGGCGGCTACGGGTATTGCGCTTACCGCAAACGAGGGAGCGCCAGTAGCCGAAACCGCCCCCGGCACTCCCGGCAACGCCAGCAGCAGTGCCGCCATCATCATCAAGTACGCCCGCTTTCTCATCACCCTCATCCTCCCTCCAACACAGGTTATCTCCACAGCATAGATGGAATTTTTAAACAAAACAAGATGTCGTTTTCCGTTTATGTTCTCAAGAAAGACAGGACAGACCCTTGCGTGCCTCTTGCGAAAATACGATATTATTCAACATAAAGCAGATAAAAAGACTCAGAATTTGCATGCGTTTGCTGCGTCCGACGGTTCACAAAACCCCGGGCAGACGGTAAAATAAAGCTATATTTGGAAGGAGCGGAGAACTCGGATGACGATTCGAACAATACTGCCGTTCGGCGATGAGCTGCTGCGAAAAAAGGCGAAGCCTGCCGATGGCATCACGCCGCGCATCGAAAAGCTGCTGGACGACATGGCGGAGACGCTATATGCGACGGACGGACGGGCCGGACTCGCGGCGCCGCAGATCGGAATTTTGCGACGGGTGATCGTCATGGATTGCGGCGACGGGCTGATCGAGCTGGTGAACCCGGAGATATTGGAAATGAAAGGCGAACAGGTCGGAGCCGAAGCGTGCCTGTCCTTTCCCGGCTATGCCGGCATCGTGAAGCGCGCGAACGAGATCACGATCACGACGCTGAACCGTCAGGGAGAGACCGAGACGATCCGCGCCGAGGGCTTCCTGGCCCGCTGCATCCAGCACGAGATCGATCACCTCGACGGCATCCTCTTCATCGACCACGTCCACGGCGCCACCTTGTACCATGAGGAAAACGGAGACAAAATCTCGATCCATCAAGTGAGGAAAATCGCAGGTCCGGCGCTCGCCGTTCGCTAGTTTTTACCGAATTCTATCCCATGTCGTCCAAAGGGGAATACCCGTCTGATTGCCAACAAACTCAGTTCCATGCTCGGCCGGTTCGCCGGCCAAGGAGCGGGGAACAGCGGCGAGTACACGAAGGTCGCGCTGCTGTTCCTCTATTTTTTCTGCACGGTAGCCGCCTCCATCCTGGGCAGAACGGCCGCCGACGCGCTTTTCTTAAGCCGCTTCGACAACGCCGCGTTGTCGGGCATGTATTTGCCGCAAGCGGCGACGATGATTCTCACCAGCCTCGTCTTCCAGCGCTATGCTCACCGCATCCGGATCGAACGCCTGCTCTTTGGACTGTTGCCTGCCGTCGCCGCCCTCATCCTCGTCTCCCGCATCGGCGTCGGCCTCGAGCTGAATTGGGTTTTTCGCACGATTTATATCGGATACGACGTATTTAATTTTCTGATGATCGTCTGCTTCTGGCAGTTCGCCACGTCCGTGCTCGATCAGCGCAAGGCGAAAAAAATGATCGGTCTCGTCGCCAGCGGCGGCACGCTCGGCACGGTGGCGAGCGGCTTCGGCATCCGTGGCATCGTTCCGGTCATCGGCACCTCCAACCTGCTGTACGTGTTCGCAGCACTTGTCGTTGCCAGCCTCGCTTTTGCGATCGCGATCACCGCGCTCCGCGCCCGCGGCGTCGACAAGGCGGCGAGCGCGAGCGCCCCTTCCGCCGTTCCTTCCAAGCCGGCCGGCGCTCCCGCCGGAAGAACGGACGGTTTGTTTAAAAACGTTCCCCATCTGAAATACATGGTCCTGCTTGCAGCTTCGGTCACGCTGTCGCTGACGCTGATCGACTATCAATTCAAGGTATTGCTGAGAGAGACGCTGCAAAACGAAGCGCTGGCGGGGTTCATGGGCAGCTTCCAGGGCATATCCGGGATCGTCGGCCTGCTCGTTCAGGTCACTGTCTCCGGCTGGGTGCTCACGCGGTTCGGCGTCACGACGGCGCTGCTCGTCTTCCCCGTCACACTCGCGGCCGCCAGCCTCGGCCTTATTTTCCTGCCGGTGCTCGCGATGTCGGTCGTCGCCAAAGGCAGCGACAAGGTGCTCGGCGATACGCTCTACTCCTCCGCCAACCAGCTGATTATGTTCCCGGTGCCGCCGGCTTGGCGTTCCAAAGCCAAAAACTTCATGGAAGGCATCGTACGCAACGGCTCCAAAGGCCTCGCGGCGCTGCTGCTGCTCGTGCTCAGCCATTGGCTCGCGCCGTCGCAATTCAGCTACATCGTCGCGATCTTGCTCGGAATCGGGATCGTCTCCGGCCTTAAAATCAAAAAAGCTTACCTGCAGACGCTGATGTCGACCTTGAAGACCGGGCAAGACGATCCGCAGCGGGCCGAGCTGGATTTTATGGACCCCGCGAGCCGCGCGCTGCTTGCGGAAGCGCTCCGGCAGCCCGACAAGCAGCAGGCGCTGTACGCGCTCCGTCTGTTGAAGGACATCGATGCGTTCGATCTCCGGCCGTATCTCCCCGGGCTGCTGGCTCATCCGCACCCGGAGGTGGTCGGGGAGACGCTGGCATATATCGAACAGCTGAGGCCTGCCGGCCTGGAAGCGCGGCTGCTCGAGCTGCTCGGCGCGGAGAGCGAGCCTGTCCGGGCCAAGGCCATTCTCGCGCTGGCGGCCTATATGGACGAAGCGCATCTGGATGAGATCACCCGCCGGCTCGAGGACGGCTCGGCCGATGTCCAGGCGGCTGCGATCGCCGCGCTGGTCAAGTATTTCGGAATCGAAGGGATGTACCGGTCGGTAGGCGTGCTCAAGCGGCTGACCGAGAGCGAGGTCGAAGCCGAGCGGATGGCCGTCGCCTCTTTGTTCGGGCAGATCGGAGTGCCTAGCTTCTACAAGCCGTTGCTCGGTCTGCTGCGGGATCCGTCGAGCCAGGTCGCCGTTCGCGCGCTTGATTCCGCGGCAAAGCTGCGCGTGACAGCCTGTATCCCGCCGATCGCGGATCGTCTGGCGGACGGCGGCGCGCGGCGCCACGCTATTTTGGCGCTCGCAGCCTACGACGAGTCGGTCATCGTTCCCGCGCTCCGCGCTTACCTCGGCCGCGAGGATATCGCCGTCCATCTTCCGGCCGTATTCGAGCGTATCGGCACCCAGCTGGCGAGGGACACGCTGCTCGACATCTACGAATCGGCGGGCTATGCGCTGCGCGACCGTATACTCGAATCGCTGCTTCGCATGCAAAAGGACCTGCCCGCCGTGCCGGCTGCCCAGGCGGAGCGATACGCGCGCCTCGAGCTCGCGCTCGACGAGCAGTACGGCGAACATGGCGCCGCCGTCGTCGCCCAAGCTGCCGGCTCCGAGTTGTCGGGCAGCATAGCCGAGATCCGCTCGGGCATCGTCCGCCGGATCTTCCAGCTGCTCTCCCTTCTCTATGACGAACGCGCGATGCAAGCCGTCTACGCGAATTGGACCGAGGGCGACGGCCAGCGGCAGGCCAATGCGATCGAGGTCGTCGACCAGACGGTCCAAGGTCAGCTGCGCGGGCCGCTGATCAAGCTCATGTCGGCGTCCCGGGAATTGAGCGCCTCGAAGACAGCGAATGCCGCCCCGCACTGGGCGTGGCTCGCTGCGCAAGGCGACGCTTGGCTCTCTCAGCTCGCGGCGTACGAACGAGCCAAGCAGGAGGGCATGCCCGCAGATCCCGGAGCGGCGCTGCAGGCCGAGCAGGTTCGGCTGCTCAAGAAAATCAGCCTGTTCCAGGGCGTGCCGCGCGCCGAGTTGGCGGCGTTGGCGGATACGCTTCAGCCGGTGACTGCGGCAGCCGGCGACGTAATTATCCGGGAGGGCGAGCCGGGCGACTGTCTGTACATGATCGAGAGCGGCAAGGTTGGCGTGTTCAAAGGCGACGCGCGCGTGCATGAGCTCGGGAGCGAGGAATATTTCGGCGAGATGGCCGTGCTGACCCACGGCGCGAGGACTGCCACGATCGCGGCCGAGGCGGATGTGAGGCTGTGGAAGCTCGACTCCGACGTCTTCTACGAGCGTATGATCGACCGGCCGAGCATGGCGGTCGAGATGATGAAGCTGCTGTCCAGGCGGATCAGGGACGCGCTTGGCGCAGCGGGTGCGGGCGCGGCTGCGGCTGCCACTGTCGCTGCTACTGAGCCAGGTTCCAATCACGCCTCTGCCTCGTCCGCATCAAGCGCGGACGAGGCAGAGCGCGAAGCGGCTGCCGCCGGTACGGGGCGTACCGGCAATTCGAACGCGGACGGCGCTGGTAAGGGACGCTCAAGCGATCCGAACGCGGACGGCGCCGAGCCGCTGGCTGCCAACGAGACGCTGCCCGGAAATGAGGCGCTATCCGGCAACGCGACGATCGTCAGACGCGTGCTGGTGCTTCAGCAAGTGCCGCTGTTTCAGCATTTGAGCACGGAAGGCTTCCTCGATCTCGCGCAATTGGTGCAGGAGGAGGAATACGGACCGGGCAAGACGATCTGCAAAACGGGCGAGTACGGAGATACGCTGTATGCCGTCGTCGAAGGCGCCATTGGCGTTCGCCGGGACGGCCGCGAGATCGCGAACCTGGGGAAGGGCGAGTATTTCGGAGAAATGGCGATCATCGACAGCGGCCCCCGCTCCGCGGATTGCGTCGCGATCACCCGCGCTTCCCTGCTCGCGCTGCGGAAGGAACAGCTCCAGGCCTTCTGCTTCCGTGATGCGCAGGTACTGCGCGGCATGATGCGGGTGCTCTCGGAGCGGCTGCAAGGCATCGCATAAAAAGAGCAGCCGGGCGATCGATCGCCCGGCTTTTTGCTATTCGCTCTGCTATTTGCTGTTAGAGAAATCGATCGGGGCGCCTGCAATCCAAGGCGCGCTAAAACACAAAAGGGATGAAGCAGAACGATTCCTGCCTCATCCCGAGATATCCGGCAAAACCGGCTAACGTACACGCCATCCCGGCCTTCACGGCCCAGTTAGCCGGAAAAACCGGTTAATGCACACGTTTTCCCGCCAGCGCGGCCAAATTAGCCGGAAAATCCGGCTAACTCACACGCTTTCCCGCCCGCACAGCCGACTTAGCCGGAAAAACCGGCTAACTCACACGCTTTCCCGCCCGCACGGCCGAGTTAGCCGGAAAAACCGGCTAACGAACATGCCATCCCAACCCGCACGGCCGAGTTAGCCGAAAACCTGCGATCACTCCGGCAGCTTGATCTCGACCTCGCGGCGCTGATCGGAAGAACGCAGTACGCCGTCGATGATCGCCTGCTGGATCAGGATCTGCTCGGCCGGGATCGGAGCCGGACGGCCGTCGCGCACGGCTTCGGCGAAGTCGCGGACCTTTTCGTAGAACAGGTCTAGCGAATGTCCGATCAGCGGTACCGCCGTCGAAGTGTGTCCGCCGAAGTCGTCGTGATACAGCGTCATGCTGCCGATCGCGCCGTCCCAGACGCCGGACCACGGGCCGGAGCCTGCAGGCGTGACCTTTAGGCCGGCATCGGTGCCGAGGAACATCGTGGCGCCCAGCGTATCCATATGCATCGCCCAGGAGATCTTGAACTGAAGCACCAGGTCGTTGTCGAAGCGGACCATCGCTACGCCGAAGTCTTCGACCTCGAACTTCGAAGCTTCCTTATGGTAGAGCGGGTTCGTGCCGAAATGGTTC
The DNA here is from genome assembly GCF_042649185.1 of Cohnella sp. GCM10012308. NCBI lineage: Bacteria > Bacillati > Bacillota > Bacilli > Caryophanales > Paenibacillaceae > Cohnella > Cohnella sp. GCM10012308. The sequence goes on along the minus strand of NZ_JBHRYU010000006.1, from coordinate 77,508 downwards.
GACGTGAACGCGGATACCGATACCGGACGCGGATAACCGAGCGTGTTCAGCGCCATGTCGAGCGAGTAGCAGCCGATGTCCGCCATCGCGCCGGCGCCCGCGAGCGCCTTGCTGATGAACGTGCCGCCCGGCATGCCGCGCCGGCGTCCGCCGCCCGTTTCCGCATAGTACACGTTGCCGAGGCGTCCGGATTGGATAATATCCTGCAGCAGCTTCATGTTCGGATCGTAGCGCGGCTGGAATCCGATGGACAACATGCCGTCGTGGGACTTCACCGTTTGCACCATGTCCAGCGCTTCTTCAAGCGTGACCGACATCGGTTTTTCCAGCAGCACCTTTTTGCCTGCGCGCACCGCGTCGACGCTCGTGCGGTGATGGGAAGCGTTCGGGGTACAGATGCTGACCGCATCGAGATCGTGCGCGAGCAGCTCGGTATGGCTGTCGTATGCGCCTGCGCCGACGAGTCCTTCACGCTCGGCGAACTCGCGCGCCCTGCCCGGCAGCACGTCTGCGACCGCCACGATGTCTACGAACGGCAGCTTGCGGTAAGCCATGACGTGGTAACGCGCGATGCCGCCCGTTCCGATAATGCCGACTTTAATTCTCTTTTCGCTCATGATGTTCCGTCTCCTCTTCCGGCGCGCCGGGCTGCCTTATGCCGTGCAAACGGCGATAAGCCGATGGCGTCATGCCGAATTTATGTTTGAATACCGGGTATAAATAGTTCGGATTGCCGTAGCCGTGACCGGCCGCGATCGACTCGACGGGACTTGACGAGCTGAGCAGCTCCTCCGCGATCCGCTGCAGCCGGACATGCTCGACCCAGTCGCGGAAGGCGGTCCCGCCCTCGCTTCGGAAAATCCGCTGCAGCTGGCGCGGACTGACCTGCACCCGCTCGGCGACTTCGTCGAGCGAGATCGGCCGGGCCGCGTTGTCCTCGATATACTGCACCGCGAGACGAAAACGATGGTCGTTCATGTCCCGCGCGGGAATGCTGCCCGCGGCTTCGGGCGCGGCGTGCGCGCGGGCGGCGCGCAGCAGAATCTGCACGATGTGCTGCTTGAGCGTCGTGTAGAAGCCGACCGGCTGGTCTTCCCAGGCCCGGTAAGCGTCCAGAAACGCGTTCATCCCGTGATAACGGTCCAGCGCCGGCACGGCGGGCATCGTCTGCAGCAGCGCCAGGCACTCGTCCGCGTCGTTGCGCTCCAGCGGGTCGCCCCAGCCGTCCTCCGACGCGGCATCGTCCAGCCGGTTGATCTCGCAATGCAAGCACAGCTCATACATCTTTTCTTCGGGATCGGAGCGCTGTTCGTGCACGACGTCCGGCCCTGTCAGATAGAAGAGGCCCTCGTGCAGCGGGTAGGCCGTATCTCCGACGATCAGCGTGCCTTTGCCTTTGGGAATAAAATGAAACTCATATTCGGAATGCTTATGCGGCGGGATCACCTGACCCGGCGCGAACTTCGTCAGATGGCAGCGCAGCACCCGAATGCCGAGGCCGCCCCACCGGAACCGAAGGTCCAGCCGATCCAGCGCGTCCCAGCGTCGTTCCATGCGCGCGAAGGCGAACAGCGGCTCGCCGGTACGGCGCTCGGTCTGCGGCGCTTCGGTCCGGTTCGGGGCTTGGCCGCTCATCGGCGATTAGCCCTGCAGATCGGACAAGCGCACGGATTTGCCTTCGACCGCCGATTGGTTCGCAGCTTCCATTATGCGCGTCAGATCGAGCGCGAACGCAATATTTTCAGTCGCCTCGGTGTCCGATTCGATATGGCCGACCCATTGCTCGAACGCGAACGGCAGCCGATCGCCTACGGGAACCTCCGTCCATACCTTTTCCGAATCTTGATTGCTGCGCACCAGAATCTTTTCCTCCGGGAATCCGTACAGCAGCGTGCCTTCGGTACCGTGGAGCTCGATGGAGAACGGCGAGTGGGCGTTCACGAAGCCGGCTTCCGCGATGCCGACCGCGCCGTCCGGATAAGCGAACACGGCAACCGCGTTGTCCTCGACCTCGCGGCCGCTGACGAAGCCGAAGGTAGCGCTTACGGACTCGGGCAGGCCGAGGAATTTGCGTACCAGGTATACCGGGTGGCAGCCCAGATCGATGAGCGCGCCCCCGCCGCATTGTTCCTTCGAGTAGAAATGCGCAGGCAGCCAGTTCGCGGTAGATCCGTTGTGCGACAGCCTGACGCGCGCCAGCGTCAGCTTGCCCAGCTTGCCGGATTGGATCACTTCCAGAATCGATTGCGTATAGCCGTCATAAAGACGGGGCAGGGATACTGCCAATTTAACGCCGGCATCGCGTACTGCGGAAGCGATCTCGCTCGCTTCGGATACGGTTGCGGCAACGACTTTTTCGGTGAAAATATGCTTGCCAGCACGCGCCGCCTTTACCATGACGTCTCTGTGCATATTCGTCGGCGCGTCGACGACGACGGCGTCGATATCGTCACGCGCGAGAAGTTCGTCCAGATTCGCGATAAAAGGAACGCCATACTTGGCGGCCTTCTCTGCGCCTCGATCAGGCAACTCGTCCCAGATCGCTGCGATCTCCGTATTCGGATGGCCCAGCACCTGCTTCGTGTAATCCTCTGCATGTACGTGCCAATAGCTTAGCATCCCGATTCGAATCATTTTGACTGCTCTCTCCCTTCAAATATACGACACTACCACAAGATATCATGGACCAATACCTTATTTAAATGCAATTTGGTGTCATCATGACTATAATTATACGACATAACACCTCTTCATTTTAACTGAAGTCCCGATTGTGTTAAACTTCGCGGTAGACGCCTTTTATATGGAAAAGAGAGAAGGAAACCAGATGAGCGAGCAGTTGTCGCACGATAAAACGCGAATCCGCGATGCCATAGACGCCTATTCCCCCAAGCTTCGCGAGCTGGCCGCTTTTATCGCGGCGCACCCCGAGCTCGGCCACGAGGAGAAGCTGGCCTCCGCCCGCCTGACCGAAGCGCTGGAGGAACTTGGCTTCGCCGTACAGCGCGGGACGCTCGGTCTCGAGACGGCGTTCATCGCGGAGTACCGGTCCGCCAAGCCGGGACCGACGATCGCCTTGCTGGCCGAGTACGATGCGCTGCCGGAGATCGGTCACGCCTGCGGCCATCATCTGATATGCACGATGGCGCTCGGCGCGGCTGCGGGGCTGGTCCCGCTGCTGGCGGAGACAGGCGGCATTCTCCGCGTCTACGGCACGCCGGCCGAGGAGACCAAGGGTGCCAAGGTTGACATGGCCGCGGCCGGGCTGTTCGACGACGTGGACGCCGCGCTTATGGCGCACCCGTACTTTGGCTTCGAGCGCTCGGGCTCTTCGCTTGCCATGGACGCGCTGCAATATGAATTTTTCGGCAAGGCGGCGCATGCCGCGGCTAATCCGGAGGACGGGATCAACGCGCTGGATGCGGTCATCCAGCTATTTAACGGCGTCGGCGCGCTGCGTCAGCAGACGCGGAGCGACGCCCGCATTCACGGTATCGTGTCGCACGGCGGCGTAGCGCCCAACGTCATCCCCGATTACGCCGCCGCCAAGTTCTACGTCCGCGCGAAGAGTCGCGCCTACACGGACGAGCTCGTTCGCAAGGTGAACGCCTGCGCCGAGGCCGCCGCGCTCGCGACGGGCAGCAGGCTCGCCGTCAGCAACTACGAATATTCGTACGACGAGCTGCGCACGAACGAGGCGCTGTCGGACGCGTTCACCGCCAACCTGATCGAAGGCGGGGTCCCTGCGGCGTCCATCCAGTTCGGGCAGGACCACGGATCGCTCGACTTGGGCAACGTATCGCTACGGTGCCCGGCCGTTCACGGCTACGTTCAGGTCGTCGACGCCCCCTACGCGCTGCATTCGGTTGAATTCAGGGACGCCGCTCAGCTTCCGCGTGCGTACGACGGCATGGTATTCGCAGCCAAGACGCTCGCCCTTACCGCTTACGACGTGCTGACCGACGGCGCGCTGCTCTCCCGCGTACGCGCGGAGTTCGCGGCGGCCCCGCAGAAACAGTAACGCTGCACAAAGAATGTTGATACGTTAGAAAAATTCGCGTCCCAAGCGTTACCGAGGCAGGCTCGGCCGCGGTTGGGACGCGTTTTTGTTTGGCTAATTTTCACGTTGTTTGTAAATTTATTATTATAATTAAGGATATAATTACTAATTTTTAGCTATATTTTAATAATTATTTTACAAACCCTCTTCTCATTCGACCGCACATTCCCGATAATTACAAAGCAGGGTTTTAGGCTGCTCATTTACATCAGGGAAATAAGGAGCGATCGACGATGTTTGTCTCAGTAAAGGTCCGTTTAATTTTGCTTTTCGCAGTACCTTTGCTGCTGTTTGCCAGCACGGCCGTGTATTTGCTCCAATTAATCGGCTCGAACACGAATCGATTGTCCGAAACGTTATACGAGACCGCCTACCGTTCGACGGTATCCGTACTCGGCTCCGACCGGGATATGCAGCAGGCGCTGTCCGATTATTTGCAGCTCCGCTACGCCAATCTGCCGCCCGAAGACGAAAAGGCGACGCTCGCCGATTACCGAAACAAAGTAAAAACGATAAACACGGCAATCGCCGGAGCGCTCGATATCATCAAACGAGGCGGCTTGGAAAACCTGGCGCATCCGCAGACCGGCCAGACGATTAGCGAGATTATGGTGAATTTCCAGAACGGATTCCGCGTCTGGTCGCAGCAAGCGTCGGTTACGCTGCAGCAGGCTCAGATCAAGCCCGAGCAAGAGACCGCGCTGCTCGCCAAATTCCGGCAAGGCCGGGACAGCGTCGGCGCCTTCGGGGACATCATGACCCGATATGCGGAAGACGAGACCGGCGTTATTCGCAAGGATACGCAGTCGACGTCCACCTCCGTCTACACAGCGCTCATCGTGCTGTGGATCTTGTTCATCGGATCGGGCGCTTACCTGATCCTCACGCTTAACCGGACGATCCGCAACGTGCTGCGCAAAACCCGTTCGGTCGCGGAAGGCAATCTGGCATTCGCGCCTCTCGAAAAGTACGGACGCGACGAGCTTGGCCAGATCGACCAATCGGTCGACGCCATGATCGCGCAGATCCGCGGACTCGCGGAGAGCATTTCCTCGTACACGCGCGTCGTCGAAGCTTCCTCGCATACGCTGGCAACCGGTGCTGCCGAATCTGCCAAGGCCACGCATGAGACGGTCGCCCACATCGGCGAGGTGCGGACGCAGACGCAGGTTCAATCCGCCATCGCGGAGGAGACCAGCAGAGCGATCGAGGAAATGGCGCACGGCGTCGGACGCATCGCGGACAGCATGGGGACGATCTCCGGACATACGTCCGAGGCCGAAGACATCGCCGAACAAAGCAGCGTCAAGGTGCGGACGCTCAGGCTTCAATTAGAAGAGGTCCTCGCCTCCGTCAGAGAATTGTCCGAGATCGTCGAGCAGCTCCGGGACAAGTCGGGGCGCATCGGCACGATCGCGGACGACATCACCGGCTTCGCCGGACGGACGAACATCCTCTCGCTCAATGCGTCGATCGAAGCCGCCAGAGCCGGCGAGCACGGGCGCGGCTTCGCCGTCGTCGCGGAGGAGATCCGCAAGCTCGCCGCAAGCTCCATGGAATCCGCGCACGGCATCAACGCGCTGATCGCTGATACGCAGCACGGCATTGCCAGCGCGGCCGAGCACATGGACGCCACGCTCGCACGCTCGGAGACAGGCGGCGCGATGATGGACGAGGTCGAGCGGAACTTCACGGAGATCGTTCGCTCCGTCAAGCAGGTGGCAACGCAGGTGGCCGAAGCCTCCGCTATCACCGAGCAGATGTCCGCAGGCTCCGAGGAGGTCGCGGCCAGCATGGAGCAGGCTTCCCGCTCGGCGCAGGACAACGCGAGCAAGACGAATCTCGTCGCGGCCGCCGCCGACCGGCAGCTCTCGCTCAGCCAAGAGATCGCCAGCGCCGCGGCTTCGCTGCAGCAAGTCGTGGGCAGCCTCACGGAGGCGGTCGGCAAGTTCAAGTGGTAGTCGCTGTTCAGCAACAAAAGAAACGTTACTGTGTGCGACAGTTGCTCCAAGCTAGAAATACAACGTTACAACGGCGCGGTTCAAGTTGGGACAGTCTGCAAGCGACAAAAGCAACGTTACTCTGTACAGCAGCTGCTCCAAGAGGGGATTGCAACGTTACAACGGCGCGTTTCGGGTTTGGATCGTCTACAAGCAACAAAAGCAACGTTACTGTATGGGCAACTGCTCCAAGCGGGAAAATGAACGTTCCAACGAACCAGTAACAGCGCGAAAAAGCGGGACCGATCGGAGTTATCTCCGTTTCGGTCCCGCTTTGCATCCATGTATATCTATTCCCTCGCAACCTCGTCCGCATAAGCTCTCGCGAGCTTGGCCAGCGCCTTGAAGTCGCCGTCCGCGACGAGCTTCTTGTCCACCAGATTGCCGCCCAGGCCGACGGCTACCGCGCCGGCGTCCAGCACGGACCGGATGTTCTGCAGGTTCACGCCGCCTGTCGCCACCATCGGGATGTGGTTCAGCGGCGCGCGGATTTCCTTGAGATAACCGACGCCGAGGCTGCCGAGCGGGAATACCTTGACGGCGGACGCGCCGGCCTTGTAAGCCGCCACGATCTCGGTCGGCGTCATCGTGCCCGGCCACACCTCGATGCCCTGCTCGACGCCGAAGCGGACGACCTCAAGGTCGAGGTTCGGCGAAATGATGTACTCGGCGCCCGCCGCGGCGGCTTCCTTGGCTTGGCCCAGGTCGAGCACCGTGCCGGCGCCGATCCGCATGCGGCCCTCGTAGCGCTCGCGGAACCGCGAGATCATGCCGAGCGCGCCGTCGGTGTTCAGCGTCACTTCGAGGAAAACGACGCCGCCCTCTGCCAGCGCCTCCGCGGTCGCGTCTCCCTTATCCTCCGGAATGCCCCGGATAATGGCGACGATCTTGCTCGCCGCCAGCGACTTCATCAGCTCGCTCTGCTCTCTGCCCGTCGTCATCGCGCCAGCCAACCTCCGTCCACGCACAGCACATGGCCGTTCAGATAGTCGGACGCGGAAGAAGCGAGGAAGACGACCGGTCCCTTCATGTCCTCCGGCTGGCCCCAACGTCCTGCCGGAATGCGGTCGGTAATCGACTGGTAGCGGGCCTGGTCCGCGACGATCGGCGCCGTGTTGTTGGTCGTCATGTAGCCGGGCGCGATCGCGTTGACCTGGATGCCTTTGCTCGCCCATTCGTTGGCGAGCGCCTTGGTGACGCCTGCGACGGCATGCTTGCTCGCCGTGTAGCCGGGTACGTTGATGCCGCCCTGGAACGTCAGCATCGAGGCGATATTGATGATCTTGCCGCTGCCGCGCGCGATCATATGCCGGCCGGCCAGCTGGCTGAGGAAAAAGACCGCGTTCAGGTTCAGATCGATGACGTCGAACCAGTCCTGGGCCGCATGGTCCGCTGCCGGCGTGCGCCGGATCGTGCCCGCGTTGTTCACGAGAATATCGATGCTGCCGAAAAACGAGAGCGCCTTCTCGAATACGCCTTCCAGCCCGTCGAGCTCGCTCAGGTTCGCGGAGATCTGCTCGATCGTGCCGCCCGCCTCGCGGACGGCCGCTACGGTCGCATCGCAGTTGGAGGACGCGACCGCGACGATCTTGGCGCCCGCTTCCGCGAGCCCGAGCGCCATCGCCTGTCCCAGTCCGCCGGAAGCGCCGGTGACGAGCGCCGTCTTGCCGGTTAAGTCGAACAACATGGCTATATCATTCCTTCTCTTGGTTGATTAGTAATCTGACGCCGGCTTGCCTGTATTGGGAAGCCACTTCGGGCGAGAGCCCGGCATCGGTAACGATCGCCTCGACCTCGGTCAGCTGCGCGAAGGTGAACAGCGCGCCCTGCCCGAACTTGTGATGGTCCGCCGTCACGAAGGACTGCTGGGCCGTCTCGATGAGGGCGCGCTTCATCTCGCTGAACTCCCCCGTGTAGATGGTAAAGCCGGAGTCCGGCTGAACCCCCGTCGCCGCGAGAAACGCCTTGCGGATATTGAGCTTGCGCACGTAAGCGACCGCATCGGCCCCGACCAGCATATTGCGCACGCGATAGCCGCCGGGCACGACGAGACGAATGGCCTCTTTGCGGACGAGCTCGCTGATGATAATGATGTCGTTGGTCACGACGGTCATCGGCTGGTTCGGCAGCTGCCGGGCCATCTCCTGCATCGTCGTGCCGCCGTCGAGCGCGACGATATCGCCTGGCTCGATCAGGGACACCGCCAGCTTCGCGACCTCCGCCTTTTCGGCGGCATGGCGCGCGATAGGGTTTTTGAGCGACAGAATGCCAAGCTGGTCCGCTTGCGCGAGCATCGCACCGCCGTGCATGCGCTGCAGCAGTCCCTTTTCCTCGAGCTTGGCCAGGTCCTCGCGGATCGTTTTTCCCGTCACCTCAAGCCGTTCGCTGAGCTCGGCCACCGTCACCTCGTTCGCGGCCAGCAGCATCTCCATGATCATCTCGTGTCTGCGCAGAGGGTTCATTGCCGAATCTCCAATCCTAGCGATTTCCTTCTATTTTATATCCTTCATGGCGACCGGATCCATATCCTCGAAAATTTGATTCTCGCCCGCCATGCCCCAGATGAACGTGTAGCTTGCCGTGCCGACGCCGCTGTGAATCGACCAGCTCGGCGAGATGACGCTCTGCTCGTTGCGCACGGCCAGGTGGCGCGTCTCCTGCGGCTCGCCCATCATATGAAAGACGACGCCGTCTTCGGGCATGTCAAAGTAGAAGTAAACCTCGGAACGGCGGTTGTGCGTGTGGCTAGGCATCGTGTTCCACATGCTGCCGTCCTTCAGCAGCGTCATGCCCATGACCAGCTGACAGCTCTGGATGCCGCCGGTGTGGATGTAACGGTAGATCGTGCGTTCGTTCGAATTGGTCAAGCTGCCCAGGTGGTTCGGCGAAGCTTCGCTGATCGCCGCCTTCACCGTCGGGTACGTCTTGTGCGCCGGCGTCGAGTTCAGGTAGAACTTGGCCGGCTGCGCGCCGTCATCGCTTGCGAACAGCACTTCCTTGGCCCCAAGTCCGATATAAAGGCAATCCTTGTTCGCCATCGCGTAGGTCTCGCCGTCGACCGTCACGCTGCCCGCGCCGCCGACGTTAATGATGCCGATCTCTCTGCGCTCCAGGAACGTCGCCGCGCCGATCGCCTTCGCATCCGCTTCGAGCTTGACGGAGCCCTTCACCGGCAGCGCCCCGCCGACGATGAAGCGGTCGACATGCGTGTATGTCAGCGTCAGCTGGTCCGGCTTGAACAATTCTTCGATCAGGAACTCCTCGCGCAGGCGCGCCGTGTCGAATGCCTTAACTTCGCGGGGATGGGATGCATAACGGTTTTCCATCGTTTTAAAAACCTCCGATTGTTTGTTTGTGTTCATATAAGTTTGTATATGTTTATATTAAATCAGGATGCGTTCATTTACAACCTTTATTCCACATAAAAAGTCATAACAAAAACAGGGCTGCCCCTCAGATCATAGGAATGACCTGGGGACAACCCCGTCTATTCTTCGAACACGCTAACGCCGTTTAATGCGACGTCCAATTCTCAATGCCGCTCTCGAACACCTCATAGGCGTGCGGTACGGAAGCTTCCATAACCGCATTGTAGCCCCAGTAGTCCGGCGCGACATCTGTCCACTTCTGCACAGCCGGTACGGACCAAGGCTTGCGTCCGGTCAATTGGTTGAAGATGACATCCGCTTCAACGCGCTTGATCGGCGCATTCGGACGGAAGGTGCCGTCCGGATAGCCCGAGATCAAGCCTTGCTGCTGCAGAATGCCGATCGCCTTTTCAGCCCAATGTCCCTTGGCATCCGCAAAGGCGTTTTCCGATTCGTTACTCCACTTCTTCACATTCAGCAGAATTTGCGCCAGCTCCGCTCGCGTCACTTGCTGGTTGGGACGGAACGTTCCGTCCGGATAACCGACCATCCACTTCTGCTTCGTGACAAACGCGATCGCCTTCGCCGCCCAGTGCGTTCCCTTTACGTCAGAGAACGATGCGGACGTCGTTTGTCCTGCCGCATCGGCGAACAGGCGGCTTAGAATAGCAGCCGTCTCCGCTCTCGTCATGCCGCGCTCCGGAAGGAAGGACCCGTCCGGATAGCCCACCATGTACGGCTTGTGATTGCCGGAGTCGACGACCGTCGGCTGCATCGCGAAGCTGTAATGCACGATCGACTGACCGACGTGAATATTGCCGTTCTTGATATAGCTGTCGTCTCCTTGCTGTTCGTCCCGCGTGTCCTTGCGGCTGTCGAACGTGTCGTAGCCGTCTTTCTCGGCCAAGATGTAATAATCTCCTTCGGGGAAAACCATCCAGCCGTATTGACCGCCGTTGACCGTCGATTGCGGATCACGGTTTTTGTTCGGCGCAAAGTCCGGCAGCTCGGGCAGCACGACCATCGTTCCGGGCGTCCTTCCCTTCGAACGGTTCAGCTCCGTGTCCGCCCAATACAGCGTGACTGTGGCGCCGTCGATCGTTTGTTCGGTCACCGAATCCGTCACAATGCCGTACGGATCGATGAGTCCCGCTTCAAGCTTGGCGGTTCCGTCGTTGTTCACCGTCAGCTTACCCGCGCCTCCGACCAGCTTCTCGCCTGTCGGCGCCACGAGGTTCAGGTTGACTTTGTACACGCCCGCCGGAACATTCGTCAGGTTGAAGGATCCGTCGGCGCCGATCGTAATGTCCGGAATGCTCAAAGGCTTGCCGTCCTGCGTCTTCAGCGTCGCCGACAGCGACAGATTGGAACCTACGATGCGCGTAATCGCAGCTTTAGCCGATTGATTGATCTCGCTGGGGTTGGAGTCCAGAACGAGCGTCGTCGTGGTCGTCGCAGGTGCCGGATTATTCACGACCGGCTGTGCCGCATCGCGAATGATCTTGACTTCGTATTGCTCCGGACCGCACGCGCCCGCCATCGTAGCCGGCCCCGTGAATATCGGGGAAGCTACGCAGACCGTCGTCGTGTCCGCTGCGATGGCGACCTGATGGGTCGCAGTCCGGCTTGTGCCGCTCGACACCCACGATTCGGCAGTCGTGTTGCCGTCTACGCCGAAATCAAGTTTCATAACGTCCATTGCCGTCCCCAGATCTACAGTCTGGACTACGCTAACGCTTGTCGTGCTGTTCGGAACATGTACTTCGTATGTCGTCGTACCGTAGCTGAACGCAGCAGGCGACTTCGTCAGCACCGTACCGCCGGCGTCCTTCACGTCAAGGGCGGTGATGGTCGCCGTCTTGAACGTTTGCGTATTCCCATAGACTTTCGTTCCGGCTACTTCGGCATAAGCGCGGAAATAGTAAGTGGTGCCGCGTTCCAGATTCAATACCGATCCATAGATGGAGTTGCTCGACTGCTGAAGTTCGCGCTCTTCGGTCGTTGCGTAATTCGCGAAGTTCGCTTCCTTCGAATATTCGAATCCGACCGGCGTAAGCGCGGCTGCATCGTACACCGAGCCCGTAAAGAAGGCTTCCGTATCGGTATTGTACGCGTTCGCGTTCGTGGTCACCGTTGGCGGTACAACCTGCGCCGCATCGCGAATGATCTTGACTTCGAATTGCTGCGGATCGCATGCCCCCCCGCTCGCCGCTCCCAGCCCCGTAAATACCGGATAAGAAACACAGACCGTCGTCGAATCCTTTGTGATGTCGACTTGGCGCGTCGACGTCCGGTTCGTGCCGCTCGACACCCATGGTTCGGTAGCCGAGTTGCCGTCTACAACGAACTTCAGATTCTGAAGAGCCGTTGCCGTCCCTAAGTCGACAGTCTCCGCTACGCTCACGCTTGTCGTGCTGTTCGGAACATGCACTTCGTAAGTCGTCGTGCCGTAGCTGAAAGTAGCCGGAGACTTCGTCAGTGTCGTGCCGCCTTCGTTCTTCACGTCAAGAGCGGTGATGGTCGCCGTTTTGAACGATTGCGTCTCGCCATAGATGGTCGAGCCGTCAACCTTGGCATAAGCGCGATAGTAATACGTGGTGCCACGCTCCAAATTTTCTGCCGATCCATGGATATCGGCACTGAGCGGCAATGGTAATTCTACGGTCGTATCGAAATTCGCGAAGCTCTCATCCTTCGAATATTCGAATCCGACCAGCGTAAGCGCAGCTACATTGTTTGCCGTACCCGCGAAGAAGGCGCTTGTATCGGTATTGTACGCCTCCGCGTTCGTGGTCACCGTCGGCGGAACCACCTGCGCCGCGTCGCGAACGATCTTAACCTCGAATTGCTTCAGACCGCATGCATTCGGTATCGTTGCCGGCCCCGTGAAACTCGGGTAAGCGACGCAAACCGTCGTCGTGTCCGCAGTAATGCTGACCTGACGGGTTGACGTTTGCGTCGTGCCGCTCGGCTCCCAGGACTCGCTAGCCGTGATGCCGCCTACCTTGAAGTCTAGATCCTGAACGTCCATTGCCGTCCCTAAATCTACAGTCGCGGCTACGCTCACTGTCGTCGTGCTGTTCGGCACATGCACTTCGTACGCCGCCGTATCGTAGCTGAACGCAGCCGGAGACTTTGTCAGCGTCGTACCGCCCGCGTCCTTCACGTCAAGCGCGGTCATGGCCGCCGTCTTAAGCGATTTGGTCTCGCCATAGATGGTCGTGCCGCCGACTTCGGCATAAGCGCGATAGTAGTACGTGGTGCCACGCTCCAGATTCGATACCGACCCATAGATGGAATTGTTCGACTGCGACGTTTGATGCTCTTCGGTCGTTTCAAAAGTCGCGAAGCTCGCATCCTTCGAATATTCGAATCCGACTTGCGTTAGCGCTGGCGAATTATTCGCCGCACCCGAGAAAAAGGCGGACGTATCGGTATTGTACGCGTTCGCGTTCGTGGTCACGGTTGGCGCCGCATCGCGAACGATCTTGATTTCAAATTGCTTCAGACCGCATGCATTCGGTATCGTTGCCGGCCCCGTGAAACTCGGGTAAGCAACGCAGACCGTCGTCGTGTCTGCAGTAATGCTGACCTGGCGGGTTGACGTTTGCGTCGTGCCGCTCGGCTCCCAGGATTCGCTAGCCGCGATGCCGCCTACCTTGAAGTCAAGATCCTGAACGTCCATTGCCGTCCCTAAATCTACAGTCGCGGCTACGCTCACTGTCGTCGTGCTGTTCGGCACATGCACTTCGTACGCCGCCGTACCGTAGCTGAACGCAGCCGGAGACTTCGTCAGCGTCGTACCGCCGGCGTCCTTCACGTCAAGCGCGGTCATGGCCGCCGTCTTGAGCGATTTGGTCTCGCCATAGATGGTCGTGCCGTCAACCTTGGCATAAGCGCGATAGTGGTACGTAGTGCCGCGTTCCAGATTCGATACTGATCCATAGATGGAATTGTTCGACTGCGACGTTTGATGCTCTTCGGTCGTTTCGCTATTCGCGAAGTTCGCATCCTTCGAATATTCGAATCCGACTGGCGTTAGCGCTGGCGCATTATTCGCCGTACCCGAGAAGAAGGCGCTCGTATCGGTATTGTACGCGTTCGCGTTCGTGGTCGCGGTCACGGGTACGGATGCGAAGCGAACCTTAACGAGAATCTTTTCAAGTCCCGGTCCATTGCCCATTTGGAAGTAAATATCCTGCGCCGTACCGTCTTCAATATCTAAAGAAGCGTCTACGCTGCGTGGCGAGTACGAACCCCAGGTCCAGTTCATTGAACTCGGCTGATCGCCAACATGCTCCACCGTCTGATAACCGGGAGCATCTTCGCTTGTAAGGCTGCTATTCGTATCATTTTGATAATAGATCGTCACGGTAGAACCGCCGGGCACCAGCGTGTACACGCCATTGCCGTCATCTGTCAGATTACCATTGGAGACGGATAGTTCAGATCCGAGCGCGGGCGTTGTTACCGATTGTACCGGACCGGGTTGGCCCGCTAAGGCGTTGTTGAGCGGAAAACCGGTCAGGAGCATACATGCTGCGATGACCAAGCGCAATGCGGCGCTTAATGTTCGTCGATTCATAAATAGATACCTTCCTCCAATGATGTAGTAGGGCTCCTGCTGCTTAATTCGCCAAACCAAATGCAATTGCCATTTCCAGCGTATTCACGCTTCCCAGTCCTGCTGTCATAGAATAGGAACCACCTCCCTCAACGACAGCTTCCTCGGAGCTCGAATCTACGCGGTTAAATGCCGGCTGACCCATCAGACCGTAAAGCGTCTCATGAATATCGCCAAGTCCTCGCTGCAGCCCTCCGGCGATGTTCGCGAAAATGCCTGCCATATAAGGCGCGGCGACGCTTGTCCCCGTGGCCGGTACCCAGGATCCCTCTCCTGTCTTCGGGTCGGTGACGAAGATCGGCGGACCGTCTTTATCCGCAGTCGGCGATCCGGCTGCCGTCACGATCGATGGACCGACGATATCAGGCAGCATGCGGTATTTTCCGCCATCCGAATTCCCCTTTAACGAGGCTGCAGCAGCGGACTGATAGCCGGGAGAGGGATAAAGGGTACTCCAGCCGCCTACCGACAGCGGCCATTCGCGTTCGGATACGCGCTTGGACGTCGGATCGGCAGTTATTACAGTTCCGCCGACGGCTACGACATTCGGGAAATAAGACGGAGACGCCACACTCGAATTGTCATCGCTCGGACCGTTGTCTCCCGTATAAGCAAAAACGGTCGTTCCCCGTCTGCCCATCTCTTCAATAATCGCGTAGGAGAGCTCGTCATCCCGCGGGTTCGGCGCTCGCCCCCACGAGAAAGTAACAATCCGGGCTTGTCCGTCGTCCAAAATTTTCTGCAAGACAAGATTGAAAGGTACTGCGGGTGGTACGGAATACACATCGATTACCGCATCCGGAGCAACTGCGTGCACCACGTCGATGTCCAGCGTCGACTCCACGTGTCCGATGGCCGACGCGCCTTGATGCACGGCACCGCCAAAGAGAGGAATAACGTTAATGGTGGGTTTGGGCAGATTGAACTGTTTGGAGAACACTTCGATGTCTGTGAGCTCGAATGTATCAAATGTCACGATGGCTACGTGGACGCCGCTCCCCGTGTAGCCCCGCTTATGCAATTCGGAAACGCGGTAATAATCATTGATCGTCGCCCATTTGTTCGCCTCGGCCGCATCCGGTCCAAAAGGCGGATTATTGTGAGAGCCCGGCTGACAGGAGGTCAGAATACATAGCGCGATAACAACAATAAAAATAAACTTTTTTCCAGCCTTGCCGTATGTCATTCCCATCGTCTCCATGTATTTGAGTTAACTAATAATCTGACATAATTCGACATGGTATATAATGGATTTTGATTCTTGAGGACTATTTACATTTTTCGACATTTTCATCATAGAGAATTGGGACATTTATGTAAAGATAAATTTGCAATTTGCTTCAGTAGCGTCGTTACTCGAGGAAAAATCGTATTTTTTACATGCCCATGCCGAGCATGCACAAAAAAGAGAGGGCAGTTGGATTGCCCTCTCCTAAAGCGACCTTATAGAATCGATACAAACCTCTTAGTCTCTGGCCGTACGCTTTTCAATCGCGTCCAGCCTTCGCCGCAGCTCCACGTTCTCAAGCCGCAACCGATTCAACTCGGTTTTGTTCGCCTCCACAAGCAGCAGAAGCGCTAAACCCGCGGTAAAACCGAAGGGGCCGATCCAAGCCGCTTCATGCGAGGTTAAAAGTCCGACCAAAAAAAAGACGAGGCCTGCGATCATTAAAAGGATGGCAACGACGTTCGTCTTGCGAAACGCCTCAAACATGCGGAACCTCCTCCTCCTCTCCGAGCTTTGCGGCAATGTATTCGCGTCCCAACCTCCGTACGAGCACGATCAGCCAGATGCCCGCCGCAAGCTGGCCTAAGCCTGCAAGCACCGTCATGAACGCCGCGAATCCGGTATAGCCGTTCAAGCCGAACGGCAGAACGAACAGCACGACGATGCCCGTCGCGAGACTTAAATTCCATGCCGAGCGTAAGGATCGGGCCAAGGCTTCGAGGCCGCTCGACGCCGCCGTGCGTGCGAAGCCTTCGCACAAGCCGTACAGCAGCGCGAGCGTGCAAAGCACCGAAAAGCCGATTGCCGTCAAAGCGGGCATTGCGTATAAACGATCCGTCTGCGAGATCGTCATTGCGGCCGGCATCGCTCCCGCAAGTTCGGCGATCGACAACACCAGCATAACAGCCGCCGCCAGCTTGGCGATCCCGAATCCTTGTCGGCGATCCGGGAAGCCGTATAAACCGAGCAGGATCAAAATGAATCCAAGCGCATCCGGCAGCACGTCGAAGCTGTTGATCCGAAAATCGAACAGCATAAGGCCCAGTCCCCACGCAATCTGCGAGCAAGCGGTCCTCATTCCTTCGACCTCCTCTGCGCCTTGACGTATTCGCGAATGGCCGTCTGCGTCGGATAAGGCTGCCGCTCCGTCGGCATCATTTGCTCCCGATGAATGCCTGCCTCATCCGTATATTCGAGCAGAAGCCGCATCGCGACGGGCTGGAGGTAGAGCTGCGAATTCGGCGGAACCGGAAAAGCCATGTTCAGCGATAACGACGATCCGGCCCCGATCGCGCTTGGCAAGACGACATTCTCTTTTCCAACGTGCAGATCATACGTGAAGGCCGAGCCGAGCTCGCTCAAAAAAGCGGAGCTTAAGCCGTTTACCATGACTGGTTGATCCACCCGGAACGAAGCCGTGCTTGTGCCGTCGCTTGAGCTTGAGGAGCTGAATTGGCTGATGGAGTCGCTGCTCCTCCAGTCCTCCCGATACACGATCATCTTGCCGATATCCGACGTCCCCCGCGTACCGTCGCTGTAGTTAACGTCGACCGAACGGATCGTCAGCGGCGCTGCCGCCCCGGACGGCGAATCCGCATCTTCCGGGCCAGGCTCGAAATGTCCGATCAGCCGATAAAGCTTCTGGCTTCTGAAGGTCATATATTCGGAGATCGGATAAAACCGCAGCGCCGGCAGCCCCTCGATCGACACCGACACGGGCAGCCGCTTGTCATCGTTGTTGGCGATATAGTACAGCATGAAAGAGTCCCCGGGCGAATCGGTCACCTCGATAAGATGCGATAAAAAGCGTCCTTCGGGCAGACGGTTCGCCTCGTGCGCGTATATGTTGCCGGCCCAGCTTGCGACCAAGACAACGACGATCATCCATCCTATGTATGCCTTCCGCAAACGATCTCCCCTTTCGCCTCGCCTGTCTTCAGACTGCCTCAACCGTCAAGCCGCGTCCACGTCGTCCTCACGTACCCGAGCTTCATCCCGGCCCGGTCCATATTCCGATGGCTTTGGGACAAATACGCGCACTGACCCACGGCGATCTCGCAGCCTCTCCGGTGCGCTTCGTCGATTCTTGCATCCAGCAGCCGCCGATGGAGCCCTCTATTCCTATATTCCGGCAATACGGCCGCGAAGGTGAACGAGGCTTTGTTATTCCGGGTAAAAAGAACGCCGGCGGCGGCAGCGACACCGTCTGCGTATGCGAGATAGAACTGCCATCCCGGCCGGCCGTGCAGCACCCGGTTATTCGCGGCGACGGACGGAATTCCCGCATCCGGCAATCCCGTCCCTCTGCAATGAATCTCCGCGTACAGCTCCAATTGATCCTCCCGCAGCGCTTCGATCGAGATCCCGCCCGCAGCCGGTGCCGCTTCCCTCTCTTCCCGCCGTTCGGGCTGCACATACATAGACGTATGAATGCCGGACGGATAAAATCCCGCCTCCGTCAATTTCCTGAGCAGACTCGAACTCGCCAAGGCAGGCACCGCTTCGAACTGAACGGCACGCCCCCTGTCCCGATAGATCGCGACGATCGCATGGATCTCGTCCGCATCCGTCTCGGCGAGCCCTTTGACCGTGTTAAAGGCGGGCCATGGCATCGTCTTGCTGTAAAAGCATACGGCATTGCCGAAACGCTCGATCTCGATGCCTTCGGGATTGCCGGGTCTGTCCCGGATAGCCTCCATGCGATCCATCATGAATTCGATCTCGGAAGCCTCGATATCTGAAATGAGCGCAAGCGAGGGCTGTAGTGCGTTCGTCAAGGGGATCCCTCCAGCAATAAGGGTTATCCCCTGATTTTACCACTCCCCTTCGTTAACCGTCCCGTTTTTTTGACCGATCAACCTGCTTTCGCCGAGAAACGCGAAATAACGAACACGAGCGGGACGTATAAAAACACCAGAAATTCTCCGGATTTCGCGTACAATTCAATCATTCTCCTCGTATCTCCGGGGTCGTTGTCGATATAGAAAATAATCGTGAACAGCGCCAGCGCGCCGGCCAGTGCGATCCGTGGCCTCACCCGCAGCTGCTGCTTCAAGCTGTGGCAGGCGGCCCACAAGCCGAGCGATATGTTCGACACCATCTTGAGCAGCCATAAATTCAGCACGACATATTCGAGACGCTGCATCAGCGGTACGTGAATAATGGAGACGATGCTGAGCGTCGGCCAGACGGTCTCCTTGAGCTGCTGCGGACTGAAGAACATCAGCGCGAGCAGCAGCATAACGAGATAAATGAAGGCGGCGGCCCCTGCCGACATATAGGCCCATTTGGCGGAGCGGGCGCCTTCCTTGATGAACGGATAGACGGCCATCAGCGCCACGCAGCCCAAAAATTGCCGGGCCATCAGCCTGGTCGAGCCGAAGATCGCCTCGACACTATGATCGAACGCCGGCATCAGGTTTTGCGGATGCAAAAAGGGATAGACGAGCGCCGTCTGCGGCAGAACGAACAAAAAAATGCTCAGCGTCCCCCAAAAGCAAATGCCCGCGACCGTCTGAATGCCTCCGGACACCGTATAATACAGCAAACCGAATACGCAGAGCACAAGCGGCCACTGATTCATTTCCGGAAATATCCACACCTCGATCACATGCAAATAAAAACGAAGCGTCACGAACGCGCCCCATAGAAAATAAAGCACAAAACAAAGGTTGAGGACCGCGCCGATCGCCCGACCGAAATACCGTTGGTTTACCGCTACGAGATTGGCTCCCTGAGCCCCCTGACGCGCGAGAATGCCGTACATCATCCAGATCAGGAGGGCAATGAACAGCGACGCAGCCAAGACGGCGATCCAGGTATCCTGCTCGGATACGGCCGCCGCGTATCGCTGAAAATCCATGAGTCCCGCTCCGACCAGACTGACGTAGAGCAGAAAAAACAAATGGACGGCCGACAGCGTGTACTTGTCGCTCTTCGTCGTTTTGTCCAAGGGCGCCGTTCCTCCTCTCGCCTTAATCGATCGTCCCGCTTTGCATGAGCTTCGCATTCACGCGCACTTCTGCCTTCATCGTCGGATAGGCCGCATAGAAGGCTTCGCTGTCCCAGCTTCGGCGGTGCGTCCGGACGTAATCGCCGAAGCCGGCGGGATCTATGCCAAGCTTTTGACACTTCTCAATGAAATCGGACATGCCCGTCTCGATGAAGCGCTCGATCGTTTGCTCCAGCTTCGCGGCTTGCGAGTCATCCTCGAGTCTTATCGTTTCCGCGATGCTTTTGATGCCTACTTTCATATGAAGCGCGATCTTGAAGGATGGCACGGAGCCGTTTGTGCGAAGCGTCCACGAAGGACGGGAATTTAAAATGCGCAGGAGCAAATATTGATCGGCTCCGCCCTTCTGCTCAAGCGGAACCAGCAGCATGCCTGCGCGCGTTTTCTCGGACAGAAGCTTCAGATAAAGCGTCTCCGCGCCTTTGGCGACCGCGACGATCCGGTCGCCCTTGAACAGGGCGACGCCTCCCGCTTGCGGCTTATGCCGGCTGTCCATCGTGATGTAGGGCAAGAAGAAATCGCGGCCTTCTCCGTAATAGCCGTACATCACCTCTTGCAAATTTTTGCCGGGCAATTCGGCCGTTCTCGTGTTTTGCGCGATCATATTCATAAGGAACAGGGTATCGTCGGAATCGGCGGTCGCCGCCATCGCCTCTCTCGCGGTCGTATCCGAGACGGCTAGCAGACAGCGGTTTTGAATCTTTACGTCGCGGGACAAAATCTTCAGCACGTTGGCGATTCCCTGCTCGGCATACGATCTGCCGAACATCATCAGCCTCATCTGGCCGTATTCGATCGGTTTGTTCGTTTCCTTGTTCAGCAGAGGCACCATGTCGAAGCTGTTGTTCGACTCCGCCTCAAGCAGCTTGACCTTGGTTTTGTCCTCCTCCGTATACTCGCCGACGAGCAGGCTCGTGAGGATCTTCCCCTCCTGCCTGTCGTAGCCTACCGTCTGAACCAGCGAGATCCGGTCGACGATCTGCGAGCTGCAGCAGCCGCCCAAGACGAGCGTCATTGTGAAGAGCGCGGCGATCCGCCGGACCGTTTTCCATACGCCTCGCATGCCTTTCTCACTCCTCGTCAAAATCGTTGCTTCTCTTCTCGGGCGCCGGCTTGTAACGCAGCATCGACGCAGGCTTCAAGTAAGACGGCCGCGAGCCGGTGATGGAATAAGAAGACCGCACCAGACTATCCTTGAGGTCCTTGGCCCGGACGGGGAAGAACGGGACGGTATACGGATAACCGAGCGATCGGAGCTTGGACAGATGCACGAGCAGGAAGCAGACGCCGATGGCGATGCCGAGACTGCCCCAGATGGCGGCAAGCAGGATGATGGGAAAACGCAGGAAGCGGATCGCATTGGACATTTTGTAGATCGGCGTGACAAAGGAGGTGAGTGCGGACAGCGATACGATGATGATCAAAATGTTGCTCGTCAGGGACGCCTCGACCGCCGCTTGTCCGAGAATAACGCCGCCGACGATGCCGAGCGATTGTCCGATGCGGCTCGGCAAGCGGGCGCCGGCTTCGCGGAGGAACTCGACGGTGATCTCCAGGAACAGCACCTCGAGAAACGGCGCGAACGGCACGTTCTCCCGCGAGAAGATCAAGCGGCCGAGCAGCTCCTTCGGGATGACTTCGTAATGATAGGTCATCAGCGCCACGTAAAAAGAAGAAGCGAACAACGAAAAAATGACGCCGAAAATGCGAATGACCCGAAAAAAGGACCCCAGGATCCAGGGCATGAAGTAGTCTTCCGGCGAGAGGAAAAAATCGAACAGCGTAGAAGGTCCCGTGATGAAATAAGGGGAGCCTTCGCTGATTACGGCCACCTGCCCCGTAATCAGCGCGTAGACGACCCTGTCCCGGCGTTCCGTCGTCGTGAACAGCGGGAAGGGCGTCCTTGAATTGTCCGCGATGATCTGGTCGAGCTGCGAGGTGTCGAATACGACGTCGAAGTCGATGTCGCGCAGACGCTTCTCCATCTTCGCGACATTCTCGTCGTTCGCGATGCCGTCGATATACAGCATGGCGACTCTCGAGCGGGAGACGGAGCCGACGACGATCTCTTTGAGCAGCAGATCGGGCGTATTCAACTGCGCGCGCAGCAGATGGATGTTCGTATCGAGATCCTCGATGAAGCCGATCTTCGGGCCGACGACGCTGAACTCCATGTCCGTCTCGTTGCTCGCCCGCAGCCCCTTCTTGGCCGGCAGCGGGACAAGGGCGCACGCTTGCTCGGGGTCATTGCCGGGATAAGCGAGCAGGTAGCCTTTGAAAATGAGCTTGCGCACGCGCTGCGGATCGGGATCCGACTCGATGCCGTCCATCGGGACATGCGCGAGCAGCGCCTTCAGATCCGCGCTCTCCTTGGCCTGCGTCGAGCCTTGCAGCGCATGCAGAAGATGGCCGAGCGCTTCCTCGTCGATCAGCGTTTTATAGTAAGAGAAGCTGAAGTTGATTTTTCCGGTCGTTAAGGGCGTCGTCACGAAATCGACGGAGCGCTTGCAGCTGTCCAGGACGGCCGTCCTGCTATCGAAATGCTGTTCTGGCATAATCATCCCTCCGTTGGCCGGCCGTTCCCGCCTTTTCCAGTAGTATCCGGTTATCCGAAGCCTTTATGCACGGGCCAAGCCGCGAAAAAGCTCCGCCTGCCAGGCTAAGCCTGAGGGGCGGAGCTTACGGATGAATCTTTACTTAATTAACCAGTCGGACCGTGAGCTGCACGTTGGCGCCCGGATCGGGGAGCATCAACGTTCGCTCGCCGATGTCGCCGCGCCATGCCGGGCTGCCGCCCTGCTCGCCGGACGCTTCGACTGCCTCGATCCGATATCCGTCGTTCAGATACAGACCGATCGACAAGCTCTCGATGCCTGGCGGCAGGACGAGATCGATGTCTATTGTAGTCGCTGCGCTTCTGCTTACGCTTAACGAGAGCGGGCCGAGCACGGTGCCCAGCCGAGACGCCCGGACGGATTTGCCGACCTCGAGCCATTCCGCAGGCGCGCTCGGCAGCAAATGCAGCCTGCTGCCCTCTAAAATGTAAATGGCGTTCAGGATCATCTCCATAATACGTCCGTTGCCGCTGCCGTTCGGCTGCCACGGAGACAGCCACGGGAGCTGCGGGCTGAAGCGCTCGTGCACATGATACGTATCGAGCGTCGTCGAGAACGCCATCGTCGAATAGAAGTAACGCAGCGCCTTTTCCCGTTCGCCGCGCAAGCTCCAGGTTCGATGCCAGATCCGTTCCGACTGATTCATGTAATAGAGATCGATCGGCGACCCCGCATGGCGCTCCTGAAGCGCCCCGAGACTCGGATCCTCCATCTCGGGCAGGAGAATGGCGAACCAATCGTTCATCGCGTACTTCTGACGCATTTTGTACTCGATCTCGGGAATCCGCTCGTCGAAGGCGTCGATCAGCCCCGTATCGATAAGGCTTACCGGACCGTCCAAGGCATAGAGTGCGGTTCGCACGTCCGAACGGGTATACGCCTCGTTCGGCATCCACCGGACGCCTTCGGCGTCCGTCTCCGTTCCCCGCTCGATCGCCTCGAGTATGCAGCTTCGATAATCGTCCGCTTCGCGTGCATAACGGGGGCTGTCCGGATGTCCGAGCTCGCTCAAAGCCGCGGCCATGCCGCTTAGGCCCCGCCATGTCGTGACGTCGGAGAAGAAGTAGTGGCCTTTGTCCGGCCAATCGTGCACGCGCCCTTGGGGCAGGAGTCCGTAGTGGGCGACTTTGTCTCCCGCTTTGTCCAAGGTTTTCGTGGCGGCGCGTTCCCGGCATACCCATTCGCAAGCCTTGAGAACGATTGATAAATGCTGCTCCAGCCATTCCCGGTCTTTGGTAACCCGATAATAGTCCGCGAGCAGCCCCAGCACGGCGCCCGTCTCGCACATCCAGAAAATATAAGCCCGGAAGGAGCCTTCCGGGGATACGATATCGCCTTCGGGACCGACGCTGTTCTCTTGGGTGCTCAAAAAATAGTTCAGCGTTTGCTTGACGATACCCGCCTGTCCCAATCGGGTCAGCATACGCAAGTAGGCGGAAACCTCCCAGGTGTAAACGACCGTGTAGTCGTTGAACCCGCCTTGCCCCGGCAGCGCCGAGCCGTCCGCGCGCGCAGCGATCAGTTGCAGGGCGTTGGTCCGGGCGGTATCGAAAATCGTCTGAATGACCGGCTCCGGCACCTGAACCTGGACTTCATCAACGATATAGCCGTCCCACATCGACCGGCTTGCCGCAATCGCCGTCCCTTCGTCCAGCAATGGGACGGTGTCATTCCCTTCAGCCTGTGCCTGCCCCTGTTCGCCCACGAACGTATCGCGAACCTCGACCTGTATATGCTTCGTTTCTCCCGGCGCGAGATTCATCTCGAAGCTTAGGAGATGATTAAAATCTCCCGCCCGGCTCAGGTAGGTTACGCGCGAAGCCGCGTCGGCGTTATAACGCAGCAGCGTCGAGCCGTCGGCTTGCAGCAAGCTGCCCGAGGTCGCGTCCAGCGGCTCATGCGCTAGCGGCATCCCATCCTGCCACGGCTCGGCCAGACTTTGAAAAGGCACGTAGTCCTCGTTGGCATGCTCGTAAAACCGCTCGTGGCTCGCTTCGGTGTTCTGATAGAACCAATGCCCGGTCCGCGACCGCGTCGGATGGATATTGGTCACCTTCAAGTATTGATGAATGCGCATGCGGCCGTCCGCGCCGACGGTCGTCAAGCTGGTCAAGCGGTGCCTGAAGTCGCCGTCGACATAGGACGAGAACAGGATCGGCGCCTTCGGCGAGAGCAGCGCCTGCTCGACCTGACGAAATTCCAGAAACCGCGGCTGCTCCGCCGAACCGGTCAAAAAGCCGTGGCCGCGACGCAAGTCCCCCCTGCGTCCCAGCGCATCCTTGACGATGACGGTGCCGTCCGGACGCACCTCGGCCAGCGTGGCCGACAACGGACCGTGAATGTAAACTCTTTTCGACCGCGTCCGCGGATACAAGCCCGATACGCGGTTCCAATCGGGTTCTTTTGCCCCTATACTCATGCCAGTTCCAATCCCTTCAACGCTTCTTGGTATTCGCCCGCAAGCCTGTCGAGCGGCAGGAGACTTTCCTTCATCCCGCCCGGACGGTTGCGGCTCAGCCATATCCGTTCATAATCGCTCTTGATCTGCGTCAGCTCCCGCAGCATGGCGGAGAGCCGCGCCTTGCGCGCCGCCGTATCATCCGTTGCCGCGTGCTTGTATAGGCCGAGCTCGGTGCCATGCAGGATTAGCGCGACCGCATTCTCGTACTCGGCGATGACGAGCGCCGCATCGTCGCATGCCGGCGCCGCCGTCGCAAGCTCCCCCCGAAGCGCGCTCACGCACGCCGCTACGCGCTCGAAGTCCGATCGCGTCAGATCCGGTAGCGCTAGCCGGTCCAGATCCCGGTTCGCATCGGTAAGCTGGTGGTAATACAACGTTCTGAAGATGCCGCTCCCATCGAAGTTCGTCTTCTGCTCATGCAAGTAATAGTTGCCGAGATCGAGCGCGAACTGCCCCAGCCGGTTGTTGCGATCGAGGAAAACGAATCGGTCGAGGTAGCCGGAGATATCCGCGTCGATATTCCGGTCCACGCTCCAGCTCAGCGCCGCGCCATAGACGAACCCGGGATAGCTGATCGGCAGATGATGCCAATGATGCGGCGAGCCCCAATCCGTATTCAGGAACCCGATGGCTCCGAACTGCTTGCCCCGCTGGGCGGCATTGCGCAGATTCGACTTCATGTTGTCCGTCAGGCCGCCGATGGTGTTCCAGCTCGAGGTGCCCGGACACACGAAATACGGAATGCCGTGCTTCATCAGCGTCTCGCAATGCGCGGGATCGGGATCGTCCGCCGAATATCCCCACTCCAGCGCGATGAGATCCTTGGGCAGCCGTTCGATCAGCTCCGGATAGGCCGCGATGATTTCCGCCCAGAACATCATTTTTTTGCCCTTTTTGCCGACCAGCGCATGCAACTTCAACAAATATTCCAGATAAACGATGCCTTTGCCCCGACGCTCGCATTCCGCCTGGCTCTGTCCCTGGCCCAATTCGAACGTTTCGTCGCAGCCCACGTTAAAATAGTCGGAAGAAAACGCGGGCAGCAGGTCGTCGAACGTGCGCTCGAGAAAGTCGAATACGGCGGGATCGACCGGATTCAAGGTCGTCGGATGATACCGCCCCCACGGCGCCTCGCAGCCGTCCGGGCATTCTGCGAGCGCGTTGAACTCATCGCGAATCAGCCAGGGCGTCATATGCCCGAAGCTGTTCTGATTCGGCACGAGATCGATGAACCGTTCCGCGCAGTACCGGCTCAGCTGCTCGATCTCCTCGGGAGCAATCGGCGTGCCCGCCTTCCAGACGTCCGGAAAGGACGGATACGCATACGAGAATCCTTCGATATAAAGCTGCAGCTGGTTCAGCTTGAGGTCCGCCATCAGATCGACGACGCGATACAGCGTCGCAAGCGTCGGGATGCGGTCTCTGCTGATGTCGAGCATGATGCCGCGAGCCGCGAAGTCCGGATAATCGCAAATGCGAAGGCACGGCAGCGGCACCGCATCCGGGCGCGCCCCTAAGATCTGCTTCAGCGTGCTGACGGCATAGAACGCGCCGGCTTCGTCCTTATAGCCGATCGATATCCCGTCCCGTCCGATCTCCAGCCTATAGCCTTCCGGCGGAAGACTGTCCTCCTGCTCGAAACGCAAGCAGTCCTCCGCCGACACGCCATCGCATGCGATGGACAACGCGCTGCCTGCAAGCTCTTGAACAAGGCGCTGCGCTCGCTGCGCGATGTCCATCATTCTCTCGCCCGCCGCCGACGGCAGCCGAATGCGGCCCTCACGCGGCAGCGCGTATTCCCCTTCCTTATACAGCAATTGCTGCGGATGGGGGAGTAACAACATGTTCTCTTTTGTCATCGTTTCTGCTCCTTGCCTTATTGAGACGCCGGTTCATAAACGGAAGGCAGCGATACGTAGTCCACCGCGATCGTCCCCGTGCCGGCGCCGTTATTGGACAGGTCGAACCGAAGCTGGCGGACCGTGCCGTTCCACAGCGGTTCGTCGTCCATGCGAATCGCGTATACGCGCGCCGCGGCGTCGAAAGGAACGACCGTAAACGTTTTTTGTCTCAGCTCGCTCGCGCCCGTGTCGGTCGTCCGCGTCCAATAGATTTTCGCTTGCGTCGCGGAAGTGCCGTTTTGCATGCGCACGAGAATGACGCGGTGCGCGTCCGCGGCAAGTCCCAGGTTATCCGGCGTGTAAATGAAGGGGTCGGTCCCCGTTATCGTCTGCTGCATGACGCCCCCCGACACCGCGACCGTCATATCGTTCGCCGTATTCCATCCCGTTAGGTCGCCGTTCGTCTGGAAATCCCAATGCAGGTCCGCCGCGCTTCCGAGCCGGATATAATCGATCGAGAACGAGCCCGTGCCGCTGCCGTTGTCGCTCGGATCGACGCGCAGCTGCGTAATGGTATTCGCCCAGGTCGACGTGCCGCTCAGGTCGATCGCATATTCCCGATACTGGTTGTCGTTGGGTACAATATCGAACGTCCGGGATTTGCTCTCCGACCGCGTTCCGTCCGATTGCGTGGTCCAGTACAGCTTGCCTTTCGTTGCCGTGGTCGCGTTTTTCATGCGGATGACGAACCGTTGGTTGACGGCAGCGTTCTCGGCAATGCCGTACCTCGTGACGAACGGATCGGTGCCGCCGAGCGTCCCCTGCAGATAGCCTCCAGATACGGCCAGTCCGGTAATGTGATTCTCCGCGACCCAGCCTTCCGAGTTGCCGTCGGTATTAAATTCCTCGCCGACCCGGCGATAGGATACCGCCGCCGCCGCGCCAAGCTCGTCGATCTGGAATCCGGCGTTCCATACGGCGCCGCTGTTCGCCCTGAACCACACCTTGATCTTGTCGACCGACTGGCGACCCGGCCAGCGGGAGACGTCGAGCCCTAACCGGTTCCAGCTATCGGGCGTTATGGCGCTCAAGCCTTCGACGATGCGGTCGCCGCTGTAAAGCCGCACCTTCACCTCGTACTTGGTGGCGCCCGTCGCGCCGCCGAACGCATTGACCGCCAGATAGAAATACGGTGTCGATGAGAGATCAAGCGGCGTGCCGAACGTTTTGACCAGCCCTTTCCATCCCGCAGCCCCGTGGGCGGCCAAAGAGGTATCGAACGATGCCTGTAGCATCCCGCTGCCCGCATACGGCGTGCCTGGCGCGTTCGCGGATACGGTCGCGCGGGCCGCCTGATTCGTATAATCGGCCGGCTGCCATCCCTCTTGATCCGTATTGAAATTAGCGATAGACAGGTTGCTTCCGCTAGTCGCCGTAATCGGCGCCAGCTTGGTCGTGGTCTCCGGCGTCCGGACGTTCAGACGCGTCGCGTCGAAGCCCGGAATGATCTCCGACCAATCCGACACGCCGATGACGAGCTTGGCGAAGTCCGATACGTTCGCGGATTCCGAGGTATCGATCCACTTCATGACGTTCCATATTTTTTTCTTGGCCGCCGGCTCGTTGGCGATCGCCGAAGCGGCATTGCCGGTCCAAATGCCCAGATTCAAGCCCGATTCGAACTTGTTGTCCACGTGCCGATGCAAAATAAACGAGTCGATGCCGTCGTTAAACAAAGCTTTGTAGTAAGCGTAGGCGTAAGCCGCCGCCTGCACGCGCTGATCGCCTGGATCGTTGGCGTCGGCGGAGTGGAAGCCTTGCTCGGACAATATGAGATGCCGCTGGGCGTTATTGTACTGATACTGCGGCTGGTTCAAATACTGCGTCAGCACCTGGATGTTTTTAAACGTGATTTTCTGCGTATTGAAGCTGTCCGTCGCCGTCGTGTCGTTCCAGGTGCTGGGCACGAAGATGTTTTCGGGATAAGGGTGGTACGCGACGTTCCACGGGAAATTGCCGGCGGCGGCCGCTTGCGCGTTCAGCTCGTCGAGCAGCTGCTTGCCCTGGAAATTCCCCGCCGAATCCGCGACCGTCCACAGATGATCGAGCGACACGTACACGCGGGCGTTGCTGTAGGCCTTCTGCGCGGCCGTATGGACGATCCTTAACGTACGGACATAGTCCTTCACGAATTCCTGCAACGTTTTTGCGCCCATGTTGTACCATCCCGTATGGGTGTTCACTTCATTGCCGACGATAAAATTCACGGCCCGCCCGTACTGCCGGTCGGTTCTCGTATAACGCTTCACGATAAATTCCGTCACGGCCTTAAAATATTTTGAATTCGCGTCCTTCGTATTGAAGGCCCCGACCGTGCCGCCGTTATTATCCGGATGAAGCATCAGATTGGACGGCGCGGTGATCCCGTTCGGATAGATCAATAAAATGAGAGAAACGACGATGCCGTTATCCGATAAAGACTTCACGTCGCGGTCGAAGGCTTCGATCGTGTCCTTGTCGATATAGAAGTTTTCTCCGTCCATCGCGTAGGTGATCGTGCCGCTGCTGGCGGCCGGACGCAGAATGTTGCCGTAATCGAAGTTTAATGCCGCATGTCCGATGCCAAGCTCCTGCGCGTCGTCGATCAGCTGCACCTGCAGCCCTTTTTTGGTCGCGGACACCGGGAATGCCTCATTGCTGGCGGCGACGCCCGAGAAGGTTGTCACGTACTTGGCGTCCACGGGCGTCAGCGTTCCCGATCCGCTCCGCAGCGCGACGGCAAAGCGATCGTAAATCAGGTCCTTCCCGGCGGGATCGAACCGGTCCGCGCGAATCGTGAACGCATAGCAGGCTTCCGCGGTTCCGGAGCCGACCGCTTGGCTGACCAACGGCGATTTCGATCCCAGCACCGGCGCGCTCGGATCTTCGTACGGCTCCAGCGCGAACAGCTGCAGGTTCTGAACCGCGCTCGTCCGGGTCCAGCCTTCGGCGACGATCTCAGTACTCGTGGCCGTAATGCCGTTGATTCCGCCGACGCCCGCAGACACGCACGGCACAGGCGAGACGACAGCGCCCGCTGCCGCCGCCGTTCTCCCGAACCAGGGTGTCACGCTTCCAACCGCCAACGCCAAAGCCAAACCTGCCGTCGCCCATCTCATTTTCGTCATCGATATTCTCCTCCGCTACATTTTTAACGCGCCTTGGGACACGCCTTGAATGTAATACTTCATGCCGAAGCTGAACAGCAGGACAAGCGGAAGCGACGAAATCGCGTAGGCCGCGAATTCCACCCCCATATTCGATACGCCGAACTGGTTTTTGAACTGGGTTAACCCAACGCCGATCATCTGGATCGAATTGGACTTGATCGTGAGCAGCGGCCAAATGTAATCGTTATAAATGTTGAGCGAGGTCATGATGAAAATCGTCATCAATACCGGCAGAGACAGCGGCAGCACCATCCGGACGAATACGACGACTTCGTTGGCGCCGTCGATTCTGGCCGATTCGAACAGCTCGTTGGAGATGCCCGCCATGAAGCTCCTGCACAGGAAGATGCCGAACACCTGTCCGACTGCCGCCGCATTGATAATAATGACCCATGGCGTATTGAGCAGTCCGAGATCCGCGTAGAGCACGTAGGAGGGAATAAGCGTCAGTACGCTCGGCACCATCATGAGGGCCAGGATCAGCATGAACAGCGTTTCTTTTCCCAGAAACTTTTTTTTGGCGAACGTATAGCCCGACAGCGCGGACAGGAACACCACGAGCGCGCCGCCGACGAGCGCATACAGGACCGTGTTCATCGTATAACGCCAGATCACGGCAAATCCGTCGCCATAATTACTGAAGTTCGGCGGGACCGGCAGCGCCCAGAAATCCCCGTAAATTTGCGCGTTGTTTTTCAGGGAAGAAATCAGCATAAAACAGATCGGCGTCAACGTGAGCAGGACGAATAAGCCCAGTATGAAATAAAGCAATCCTTGCCGAATCCAGCTTGCGCGGGTAAGCATGTTGAACGTCACCTCGAGTCTAATCCGCTTCCGTCTTGATAAACTTCATGTTCACGATCGTCAGGATGAAGATCGCCGCGAACATGGTCACACCAAGCGCCGACGCGTAGCCCAGATCGTTGAACTTGGTCGCCGCGAAGTACATCTGCAGCGCGGGTACGTAAGTCGAATCCATCGGACCGCCCCCGGTCATGATCAGGATCGTGCCGAAGTCCTGGACGATCGCGATGACCGCCAGCACGACAAGCAATTTGATCTGGCCGGCCAGCAGCGGCAGATGGATGGATCGAATGATGCGCGGCGTCTTGGCCCCGTCCATCTTGGCTGCTTCGATCACCTCCTCGGAGATTCCGATTAATCCGGAATACAGAACCAGCAATTGCAAAATGCCCACGAACGGGAAATTGATGAAAATGAGCGCCCAGAGCGCGGTCTTGGCTTCGCCGAGCCAAGGACGCGTCCATGAGCCGAGCCCCAATGCTTCGAGAAGCTGATTGATCATGCCGTTGCCCGGATCGTACAGGTTCTGCCAGATGAGCAGGATGCCTACGGTCGGTACGACCATCGACAGGACAAACGACGTGCGGAACCAGTACTGCGCCTTTTTGTTGCGCAAATGATAGATCAGCTCCGCCACGATAAGCGGCGGGACGATCGCCTTGACCAATCCCGTAGCGATCAGAATCAGCAGATTATAAGCGCCTTTGCCGACATAGGGATCGGCGAATATCCGCTTGAAATTGTCCAGCCCGACGAACTCGCTGCGCGCCACGGGATTCCAGTCGTACAAGGAGTGGAACAGCCCGGAAAAGGCCGGCGTGTACATGAAAACGCAAAGCAGCGACAGGCTTGGAACGAGCATCAGGTACGAAAATTTATCCTTCCACAAGCGCGCCAGCACCTGCGGCTTGCGGCGCTGCAGCATATAGACGGCAACGATCAGCGCAATCGCTCCCGCCGCGATCAGGCCGATCTTCCAGGCTTGGTCCCGGGCGGCTTGCGCCTTTGCGGACGCCAGCAAACCGTCGATCTCATAGGCGTATACCTGCCCTTTGTCGGACGCCGCATACAGCCGCCTGCCGTCGCCGCTGAACTTCACCTGTTGTCCGGCGCCCGCCTCCTTGGCCGACCACAGCAGGCTGCCGTTCGTCTTCAGGATCGCGTAGTTGCCGGCAAAATCCGCCGCCGCTACGTACGCGCCAGCCGCATCGAGGTGAACGGAGGTCAGCTGGTCCTTCATGATACGGCTGCCGATCGGCTGTCCGTCGCGATCGAAGACCGACAGCTTGTAGTCGGAGGTGCCGACCGCCATCGTGCCGTCATCCGCGACGCTGACTGCTTTGATCGCTCCGGCCATCGGCGTCTTGGTCACCGTCTCGCCTTCGCGGTTCAACAGATAGACGTATTGATCGGCTGCGCCCACGACGATCCAGTTGCCGCTGGGCGACAAGCCGATATGGTCCATGTAGATCCCGATCGGAATCTCGCGCACGACCTCTCCTTGCAGATCGAGCAGGTACACCGCATCGCTTCTGTACAGCGTGATCGCCACGAGCTGTCCGTCGCCTGTAGCGACGAGCGATTTGACCATCTTATTGAAGGTATGGGTCCAGACGTTGTTGCCCTGGCCGTCCACCATATACACGTTCCGGTCGTCCGAAGCGACCAGCAGTCTTCCGTCGTTCAGCAGCGCCACGTCAGTGACTACGTTATTGGCCTGCGCCTCGAATAGCGGCTTGCCGTTCCGGTCCAGCACGACGGCAACCGCATCCTGCGTGCCGACCGCCACGCGCTCGCCGTCTTCGCTCACGGATATCGAGTTGATCGTCAGCTCCTTGTCCATCTTCCACAGCGCCTCCGCAAAGGCGGGCTGCGCGTACAAGAACAGTAGAGCAACGATGATGATCGCTAGTTTTTTCATGACATCCCCTTCGGCAAGCTCAAGTTGAGCGCGATGCCCCGCCCGGCTTCAGCGATGCCGGACGAAGCATGCGGGCAATGATGTTATTCTCTGACCGGCGGCTTGCGTTCCGGATTGTCGAGATCGGACATTTCCTTCTTGTACTGCTTCATCATCTCGGGGAACTTCTTGTCGATGTCGGCTTGATACTGGGTCAAAAATTCGTCCACCGTGATTTTGTTGTAAAAATACTTGGAAATGAGGCCTACGAAGCTTTGGACGGACGGCTGATAGTCATACAATCCGCGGGACAGGACGTTACCCGGGCTCGGGAGGCCTTCCGAGTTGCCGATCGCCTCGAAGGAGGAGAATGCCTTTTTCATTTCGTCCGGCAGCTCGATGTCGTTCAGCAGCGGCGCGCCGCTAAGCGAAGCGTCTTTGGAGTTCTGGACCGCCTCCAGGTAGACCTTGTACCCTTGCGGACTGGTCAGATACATCATGAAGTCCATATCAAGCGCCGTCTGTTCGGCATCCTTCTTCACGAAGCCGTAAGCGCCCGTGAAGATATGAATCGTACGCGCCGGCGCCTGCACGTTCGGTCCTTCCATGGACGGCATGCCGAAATAACCGAATTCAAAGGGCTTGATGCCCGCTTTGTCCGACGTCGATTGCGCGTCCGCGAAGTCTTTGGGCAGCTGCCAGTAGGAGGAGGGCAGCGCGACCATCGTGGCGGCTTTACCCGTCAAGAACAGCTTGTACGCCTGATCCTCCGTCATGCCGAGGAAGCCTTCGGGCGCATAGCCGAACAACGTTCTTAAGTTTTCGAATACCTCGCGCCAGGCCGGATTGCCTTCCAGCTTGTAAGGACCGGTATGATCCTTGACGGCCTTCAGCATTCTAAGCTCGTTGGTGGACACGTTCACCTTGGCGTCGTTGTACGAATCCGACGCGTCGTACGACCATTTGTCGTCGATATCGGGCAGATAGGTATAATCCTGGGGCTGCGAGCGTACGAGTTCGATGTAATTCCGGAAGTATTGGTCCGGATAGATCCGCATCAGCCAGCCGGCTTGCCCGCTCCAGAGCGAGAGAGCGTTCGCGCCGATGGCGAAAGGCGTGATATTCGCCGCTTGCAGCTTTTCGTAAATATCGATCAGCTCATTGAACGTTTTGGGCGTCTCCGTAATGCCCGCTTTGGCGAAAAGCTCCTTGTTGTACATCCACAATATTTGCACGGATTCGTAGCTTAACGATTGAATGACGTCGAGCTTGGGATCCTCCAGGTTGATTCCCATGCCCGCCAGATTGAAGCTGTCCTTCCAAGCCTTGCTCGTGTACGGATTTTCCTTCTCCAGCCACGGCTTGAAGTCGACGAACTTCTGCGCCTCCGTCAGGTCCGCGTTTTCATTCGTCTGGACGAAGTCGGCTTCCGGCACGCCTGCCGCATATTGCGCCTGGAGCCAGTCGCGGTAGCCTTCGGCTGGCTTGATGTCCACGTTGACTTTGACATTCGGATGCAGCGCCTCATAGGAGGCGGCAACCTTCCCCCACACCTCCGCCGATTGTCCGCGAAGCGAGATGCGAATGTTCCCCTTCAGCGTATCGGCCGGCTGCGTCTGCGGACTCGCCTGACTCGCCTGACTCGATTGGCTCGCCGTCGCTTCCGGACTTGCGCTTGGCGAGGCGCTTGCCGACCCCTTTCCTTCATTGCCGTTCGAACAGGCGGATACCAGCAGCGCCGATCCCGCCAGCACGCTTAACCATTTAGCCTTTTGTCCATGTTGCACGCTGCACACGCTCCGATCTTTTTTTAGCTTTCATGAACGCTGTTTGAACGCTTTGAAACTGAACCCCGTTGAAGCGGTAATGGCGTTGTATTCCGGCTTGCCGGCGTTGCGATCACCTCCTTCAATGCATGCGCTTGCTTGAATTATCAAAATATTCTGTCTATTTATTCGAGTACGTTTCCTGCTTGAATCCTACATTGGACCTTGTCACGGATCGTTAGACGGCCGCGGCCCGCTTCGCTGCGGCCTGTCTCTCGCTCCTCCGTTACTTATTTCTCAAGCGCCCGCAGCTTTGCGATCGCGGCTTGATGCGCTTCGTTCCAAAAATCGTACACCTGCTTCTCGCCCAGGCCGATCAGCTCGTTCATCATTTTGCGCTTGCCCTCCGCGAAGCTGGCGTCGTCTCTGGCCAGGATGAGCTTGGGCACGGCCTGGTTCAGATACGTATTGATCTTCTCGGACATGCCCTTGATCTCGTCAGGCTCGATCGTCGGCATGAAGCCGATCAGCTCGTACACCGGGCTGTTCGTGTATTGCACCCCCTGGGGCAGGATGTCTGCCGGCAGTTCGACGCCGTAATAGGAAACGGCCCGTTTTGCGATCGTGTTTTCGGGCTTGGCCAGCTCGTCGATCTGAACCGCGCGGTTGAGCGCAATCTGAATCGGATCCCCGGTTCCCGGAATACGCGCGTTCATGTCCAGGCCCAAATTGTTGAGGAACTTGCGGTAGCCATACTTGAGCGCGGCGTCGGGATCCTTCATGTTGTTTTCATAGGCTTGCGTATAGCGATATGCGCCATTTTCCATCACCCAGTCCACGCCTTCCACGCCGTTCGCGACCGTCATCGCGCCATGAACGGAATACAGCCAGTTGATCAGCGCCATCGCGCGTTCCGGATGCTTGGCATCCTTTGCGATCGCGATCACGTTCGAATTTCCGAATTTATAGTTGAAGGTATGATACTGCCTGGACGGCATCGGCAGCGGGCCGAACCAGCCTTTGTCCAGAACCTGCTTGGACTGCAGGTACTTGTTGCTCCCCTCGAACATTCCTCCGTTAATCGAAGCCAGCACTTGTCCGGTATTGTACTTCCGGGCGGCCTGATCGTATTTCTGCGTAAAACTTTCCGGGTCCAGCAGTCCCATCTGATACGCCCGATTCCAGAATCGGACGTCGTGCCAGAATCCGGAGTCTTCATCCAGGTACATGTTGAGGGTCTCGTAGGTGTCCACGTCGGTCTGGACGACGTTGGCCGGACCGCCGTACAGGTAGGTGCCTCCCTGGTTGGCGACGCCGAAGTTCATCGTATTGTAGCCTTGCCCCCAGTCGAACCAGGTCGTAAAGCCGTAGTAGGGCTTACCGTCTTCGTTGGTGGGGTGCAGCGCCTTCATGGCCGCCACGACCGCCAGATAATCGTCGCTGTCCTTGATCTCCGGATAGCCCAACTGCTCGTAATAATCCCAGCGCAAGTAGACGCCGTTCCAGAGCGGCTCGGGCTGCGCGGCTTCGCCCTTGATGTTGACGCCCAGGAACTTCAGCTCGCCGTCGCCGTAAATGCTTTTGAACGTTCCCAGCACTTCGGCCGGCACGTTTTTCCGGATATCCGGGCCGTACTTCTCGAGCAGCGGCTCCATGTCCAGCACGAGATCCTTCATTTGGCCGATGTACTTTTTGTTGACGACCATAATGTCCTTCAGGTCGTCCGTCGACAGGATGGCGGCGAGCTTCTCGTCCGTCGGCCTCGTCTCCATGTCGATCCGGATGCCAAGCTCCCGTTCGATTTGCTTCGCCACGGGGTCGTCCTGAATGCCGCGCGGCGGATTGCTGCCCATCACGGCGCTCCAGAAGCTGATCGTGACGGGCGCCTTGCCGTCGTCCACGAGCCCGGCATCGGAAAAGTCCGTCGAACGGCCGGCGCATCCGGCCATAGCGACAAGCGAGGCCACCATGATAACCCGCCAGCACTTTTTTCCCCGTCTCATTTCGGCCTCTGCCTCCCCCCGCTGCTTGACTCGCAAGTCTATGATCACATCTTACATGCGCGCCCCGTGCCCGTTCAATTCTAAAAACTATTGATCTTTATAATAATTATGGCGGCGCCGGAAAAATCGCCGTCAACGAAAGGATTAAGGGGAATGCCAGCGAATCCATAGCTAAACGTCACCATGAATTCGCCCAATCGAGGTGTTGGTCATCTTCAAACAGCTCTATGAGCGTCTGCTCAAGCAAAAATTTTTGAATCGACTGCTGATCGCCTACACGCTGATCGTCATCGTCATCATCTTGTTTTTCAGCATGACGATCCTGGAAAATACGAATCGCGCCCTTCGCGTCGATGCCACCAACAGCCAAGTCCAGGCGATCCAGCGGGCGGCCAACTATTTCGAGCAAAAAGAAGCGACGATCAAGGTGTTGATCCAGCAGCTCTATTTAAATCCGGAGCAGAGCCAGGACATGCTGGAGTATTTGTCCAAAAAAATCGATACGTTCGACGAAGAGGACTTTTCCCAGTCCAGCCCGATCCGGTACTACCTGGACTCGGCAGCCTTTCAGGACGAAGATATTATGGATGCGCTGATCTATAAGAAAAACGGGCAAAATCTGCTCGTCCGCTCCAATTATATGTCGCTCAATAACGATGAATATTTAAGCCGCAACATCGGGCTTTACGATGCGATGGACGATCACTTTTACGGGCTGACGCTTACCCCGACTTATCTGCAGGGCTACTCCTCTCTGCCGAAGAAGCCGATCTTCACCCTGTCGGGCAACATCCGCGGCGGCATCGGTACGACGACGTTCGACCGCAGCATCGCCATCCTGTCCGTCAACTTCAATACCGAGCGCATTGCCGGCTTGTTCGGGCAGCTGATCGACCGGAAATTCCCGATGACGCTTCTGGTGCTCGACCAGGAGGGCAGGGTGGTCATCGACACGTCGAATCGCTATTATGAAGGCGTCTATCCCTACTTCGAGCAAGTGAAAGAAAGCCGTCCGGATGCCCGCCTGGACGAAGTTAGCATGGTTCAGACCATACATAGCGAAAAGCTAGGCTATTACGTTACGGCCGTGCTGCCGCATGCGGAAATCTACGACAAAAGCCGTTCCACGCGAAACCTGATCGTGCTGATCGCCCTGCTAAGCATTATTTTCGCGATCGTGCTCGGCGTCATCAGCATCCGTTTTCTCGCCCGCCGCATCAAATTCATTAACAAGGCCATCCAGAAGGTGCAGGTCGGAGACTTCACTTACCGGATTCCGATCGACGAGACCAAAGACGAGATCAGCAATATCGCGGTGAACTTTAATCAAATGTGCGACTGGATCGTGAACTATATCGAGAAGGGTTATCTGTCCGAGCTCAAGCAAAACGAAGCCCGCCTGTACGCGCTTCAGTCGCAGATCGATCCGCATTTCCTGTACAATACGCTGGAGATCATCCGCATGGAGGCGCTCGCTTCCGGCAACGAACAAGTCAGCCACATTATCGAAATTTTGTCGCAGCTGTTCAGGAACAGCATCAAGGGCGACCGCTACGTACAGATCAAGGACGAGCTGCGCTTCTGCGAGAATTACCTGGAGCTGTACAAT
The DNA here is from genome assembly GCF_042649185.1 of Cohnella sp. GCM10012308. Classification (NCBI taxonomy): domain Bacteria; kingdom Bacillati; phylum Bacillota; class Bacilli; order Caryophanales; family Paenibacillaceae; genus Cohnella; species Cohnella sp. GCM10012308. Next base: position 40,008 of record NZ_JBHRYU010000006.1, on the reverse strand, counting down.
ATCCGATATGCGGATAACTTGTTCGTGGAATATCAGATCGAGGCGGACATCCTCGAATTCGGCGTCATGAAGCATCTGCTGCAGCCGATCCTCGAAAATTGCATCGTCCACGGTCTGAAGCCCCACGTCGCCAACAATCATATTACGGTCAAAGGCTATCGCGAGGCCGACGATATCATCATTGAGATTGCCGACAACGGAAAAGGCATGGACGGCGCCGAACTGGAAAAAATCAAGCGAGCGCTGGCCGCGAGCGACATCCCGGACAGGCAGACGATCGGCATCATGAACGTTCATCAGCGGATTCGGCTGGCCTTCGGGCCGGCATACGGGCTGAGCATCGACAGCGCCAGCGATCAAGGAACCGCCGTCGCGCTGCGCATGCCGGCCAAAAGCAAAGAGGAGTTGTTAGCGGATGCTGAAAGCTATCATCGCGGATGACGAACCGGCCATTCTCAAAGGACTGCGCGGGATCGTGCAATGGGAGGATTACGGCATCGAGATCGCGGGTCAAGCCTGCAACGGCATCGAGGCGCTGCAGCTGATCGAACGCGAGCAAGCCGCGATCCTCATCACGGATATTCAAATGCCGGAGATGAGCGGACTGTCTCTGATCAAGGAGGCCAAGCGGAAAGGGTATCCGATCCGATCGATTATTCTGAGCGGTTACGACGACTTCGAGTACGTGAAGGAAGCGATGCAGCTGGGGATCGAAAATTATTTGCTGAAGCCGATCGTTCGCGACGAGCTATGCTCCACGCTCATGAATCTGGTCGAAAAAATCAATCAGGATTTGGATCGGCAAAACCAGCTGCGGAGCGACTCGCTGATCCTCAGAAACAACATCTTGAACCGCTGGCTGACGAACCATATCAGTCCGGCCCATCTGAGAGAACGCTCCGATCTGCTCCAGATCGATCTGAATGCCGGCCAATACCTGGTCTGCCTGTTCAAAATTTTATACGAACGACATCATAACAGCTCGCATCGGGAGCTGATCAACTTCGCGAGCGAAAATATATGCAACGAGGTGTTGAACCGGCACGGCAAGGTCATTACCTTCTGCGACATGAACAGCCACGTCGTCGCCTTGTTCGACGATACGACGGAGCTTGGACCCGGGCCGATACGCGCGCTGTTGACCGAGTGCGCGGCGACGATCAACAAGCTGCTCAAATGCGACGTATTCATCACGGTAGGCAACCGAGAGCGCAGCTGCGACGAAGTCCATAGCAGCTACGCCCTGGCCGTCGAATTGATGAATTATTCCTTGCTCATGCCGCCCAATTCTATCGTCGATCACGAGCAAATCGCCAAAGAATCGTTCGTGAACAACGAACGGATCCACTTGGACGACGAAAGGTTCCAGCAGGCGTTGGCCGAGAAAAACCAGGATGAAGCTTGGCGCTATATCGATGACGTATTCGGCCGGATCGTGCATTCCGGCGAGGCGCCGCTGCTCCGCGCTTATCCGCTCGTCATGGACATGCTGTACCGGATCCTGAACGCGCTTCGTCAGATCAAAGTCGACGCAGGCACGCTGTTCGATATTCAAGATACGGTGTTCATCCATCTCATGCGCGCCAAATCGCTGGAGGAGCTCCAGTCCTGGCTGAAAACGATCGTCGCCAAAGCGATCGACAAAATGAACGCCGCCGACGAAAATTGGAATCCGATGATCAAACGCGTGCTGATCTACCTGGACGCGCATTACGCGGAGAACGTGTCGTTAAAGACCCTTTCTCTCGCCTTTAACGTGAACGCGGCCTATTTGGGACAGTTGTTCATTAAAGAAAAGAGCGAGACTTTCTCCAGTTATCTGAATACGATGCGGATCGAAAAAGCGATCGGGCTGCTGACCGAAACGAATCTGGAGCTGCATGAAATCGCCGAAAAAGTCGGCTATGCCAATCAAAGCTATTTTAATATCATTTTCAAAAAATTAACCGGCCTGTATCCCAGCAAGTATAGGCTGGATGCCCGGCATGCTGCGCCTCGGGAGTCTTGATACATACGCGCGGCCTCATGCCTCAAGCATTCTAAGAATAACCGTCACTGCCTCTGCGCGTGTTGCAGGCGCATTCGGGGCAAATTGGTTATGCGTGTTTCCCTTCATGAGGCCCAGCTCCACGGCCGCCTTTACGGAGGGGATCGCCCATGCCGGTATCCGATCGAAATCCGCGAATGTTAATTGAATATCGGAGCCTGCTTCTTTGCCTATTGCCCGCACGAGGATCGCCGACATTTCCGAGCGCGTGATCCATTTGCTCGCACCGAACGTATCGTCTGCGTAGCCGGTAATCAGCTTGGCTTCCACCGCTGTTTGTACATACGGCTTTGCCCATGCAGGAATCTCTTTATTGTCATTGAATGCCAGACCATTGCCGTCGCTTGTCTGCATTTGCAGCGCCCGAACGATCATCGCCGCAAATTCCGCCCTCGTCACTTGAAGATTCGGCTTGAAGGTGGCATCCGCATAGCCGGTGACGAAGCCCCGCTTTACGGCCTCATAGATTGAAGCTTGGGCCCAGTGTTTCTTGATATCCTTGAAAATCAGCAAATGGGAATCAGCCGCTACCGTTGCCGCTACTTGAGGATTAAGCGTAACGACGTTCAGCTTGGAATCGACGAGTTTGATATCGCCAAGCTTGATGGACGTCGTCCCGGATCCGATACGTTCAAAGGTGATCGCTGCCAGCTCCGCGTCCCCTTTCTCGCCGCCGACCTCTCCCACCTTCGTATGCGCGATCCGGATCGTATTGGCGCCAAGGATCGGGTTTACCGAAAAACCTTTAATCGACGTTTCCGCCTTGCTAAAGGAAAGTATATCTTCATCATAAGACAATCCTAAATCATAAGCGTACAGATCCGTAAGCCCGTGCCCCAAAATAGTCAGCTTCACGGCTCTGTCCGAATAACTAAGCTTAAGTTCGAAAGTAGCGTTGGCTTCCTTGGCCGCAACGGTTCCCTGGGACACGCCAATAGCAAGGATGACGATCGACAATAGCTGGATTAACTTGCGTTTTAGCATGCGACTATCCCTCCATGAACTGAGGAGGAAGGCGCCGAAGCGCCTCCCCTCTTTTCTTTCGCAAGTGCCGATCGTTTATTGCTGCAGCCACTTCCCTACGATCATGCGCGCGACTGCCGCCAATTCGAGGATCGTAATCTCGTGATTGTCGAACAAGTCGGCCTTCTCTACCTGATCCCAGCCAAGCTGATCTTTCTTCACGCCGTAATATTTAGCGATGATCGACAGATCCTGAATCGTAATGGACGTCGCTCCAGGTACAAGCGTCACGATTTTTGAAGCAAACGTCGATATTGCAGCGTTCAATGCCGCCGTCGCTGCATCCACCGTCGACTGCGAGGCGCCGCTACTGCTCTTCACGGCGTTCGCCGCTACGATGGCCGCTTGCAGATTTGTGATGGCAGCCGCCGGATATTGACCGACTTTGTTGCCTGCGGTTGCCTTTGCAGCTTTGGCTTGGGCTGCGGCAATCGCTTGATTTAATGCGCCCCGATCGACCGAAGGCGTCGTCGTCGGATTCACGCTTGCTCTGAAGGTGCTCGCCGCCGTCGTTAAGGTCGATACGGCCAGGTCCACTTCGGATTGCGTTACCGCACTAAGGTCGCGAACAAGGATGGCAGCGTTAATCGCCGCCTGAAGCGCTGCCTTCGCGCCTGCCGGATATTGGCCCGGCGCCGATCCTTCCACTGCAGCGCTCCATGCTTGCTGAGCATCCAGAATGGCCGCATTCAAGGCTGCTTTATCGATCTGGATGGCCGAGCCGCTGAAGACGGTTACTGCCGTATCCAATGCGGCAAGCGCCTGAGCGACGTCCGCCGTCGTTGCCGCTCCGTTCTGCGCCACGGCCGATGCAAGATCGATTGCGGCTTGCAGCGTCGCTTTGGTTCCATTCGGATATTGTCCCTGTTGATTGCCTTCGGATGCCGCGTCATGCAGCGCTTGTGCGGTCCCGATAGCAGCAATCAATGCCGTCTTGTCTACTTGAACGACTAGAATGTCCGCCTTGGCCTGAGCGGTGTCGAGCAGCGAATAATGGCCCTCGTCTCCGACCATTTCCTGCTTGGTTACCGCAACCGTCGTCGTGCCGGCTGCCGCATCCGCCCTAGCATTGCCATGCAGAACGAATAGAGGTCCGTCGCCTGTCAAGAAGGTTCCCGTGAGTCCCATAATGATCAGGATCTCCCCGGTGTCCGGCTTGACGGCCGTCTCGACAACCTGAAGCCCCGCACGCGAAGACGTAATTGCGCCTTCATCCAGTACGTTGACGTCATCGTTCAATGAGGTCGCAAACGCGATCACGGCCGGATCGTACTTAAGCTCCACGCTCAGCATATTAAAATTATGCGCCAAGCCGTTTACGCCGACTGTAAGGTCAACCGATTGACCTGCGTACGCTGGCACTGCAGGGCCGGCTAAGCTTGCGCCCGGCTGCAGCGCGGGTCCTTGCGGAATGACGACTTCCTTATCGGGGCTGGCGTTAAGGGAATCGGTTGCGCGATACCTGACAAAATACGTGCCGGCGCCGAGTCCCGCAACCTCCTCTTCCGTAATGGCGGTATAGGTTTGCGAGCCATCCTTTCTGTACTCCATGGCCGTCGTTACGCCGGTAAGCTTTCCGTCATTTCCGTTGACGACGGTCGGCTGTACCCCTGCCGGCGTCGTCGGCGCCTGCTGATCCTGCTTGGCCGCCGCCTGGGTCACTTCCCATTCCCACAAGCCGACGCCATTGCCGTTCCGGGCTTTTTTGGTCATCGTCACGCGGAGCGATTTAACCGCCGGCGCCGGGTTGAATTCAAAGGTATTCGAGGAACCTACAGGCGTCGTCAGCGCGACGATGCCCGTGCTGACGGTTCCCGCCGTCACCCATTCATTCGTTTGGCTGTTCAAAGGAATGTATGAATACGTGTACTTGGTAGGCGCTTCAATGCCGCCGTTATCCGTCCACAGCATCAGATTGGAGCTCTGGAGCGTTGCGCCTTGCGGCCAGTCGTATTGCACCCATTCCTCGGCGCTCGTATTGCCCCACGAACCCCAATGCGGGTTGGTGGCGGCCGTTTTTAAACCGTCGTTAACCGCAGGGAGACTCTCCCACGACGACGTGAAGCTGGCCGACAGGCTGGCCGCGAACGCCATATTTTTATCGCGCGGGCTGAGCAGCCGCAGATCTGTCCGCAGCTTTTCAATGGCCTGGGCCACGTCCTCGTCCGTCGCTTCCTTGTTGCTCATGACCGCAGCGGCGCCGGCCTTGGCGGCGGCAATCGGCGCAAGACCCTGATCGATGAAGTTCGCGGCTTTTAAGGAGTTCGCAAAGTTAATCATCTGCGCAAGCTGCGACTTATCCGTCGCTCCCGTGTAACCGTTGACCTTCCATTCCAGAATGCCGATCCCGACGGTAAGCGGCTTCATGTCGATGCGAGCGCCCGTAATATACGCCGGCTCGAAGGTTGTCGTATTGTACTTATTTAACGCGTTACCAAGTCCCGCTACGCCTCTTGGCGTATACCATTTTCCGTCCGCATCGCGAAGCTGAAGCTTCATATCGGCCGGTTGAAAATTGCCGGAGCCGTCCCGGAACACATAGACGTCCATCGACGAGGCAAGGAACGCCTCATCCCACTGATAAATGACCCATGCCGGTTCTCCTTCTTTTCCCCAGTTGTGCCAGGCACTATTAGAGGCGCCTTTCGTTGGCGAGAAGTCGGACGAACTCTTCGGATCGTAGCCATTGTTCATCGCTTCGGGATACCCGTCGCCGCCCGAATAGCTGGCGGATGGCTTTGCGATCAGCGCGTTGTTTTGAGGCTGCGCTTTGACGACATAGACAGTGACGCGTACCTTCAGATCGCTGTCTACGATATGACCCTCGACGACGAATTCGCCTGGTTTCGCATAGCTGGCCGGATCGACCTGATTCCATGCGATCGCGCTTTTCCGATAGCCGTCCTCGAGCAAAATATCCACCTGTGCGGGAAGCGTCGGAGCCGCGTTAACGGAGGTCACGACGCTAACGGCCTTGTAGGCGCCATCGGTGTCTTTTGCGATATTAATCGTTACATCCTTGCTCGACACCTTGCCTTCATCGGCCGCCGTAAAGGTAAATACATAAGTGCCGGCCTTGCTTATTCGCGCGTATGCATCGGTTTTGCCGCCATTGATAAATGTAACGTCCGCTGCGCCCTCCGGCTTTTGCTTAACCGTCCATCCGTACGTCCAGACAGGTTCGGATACCTCGCTGTACACCGGATCCGCGGTCGCCTTGCCGGACAACACGATAATGCTGCCGTTCGAAGCATCCTGTACCGCAGTCACCTCGCCGATGGCCGGAGGCTGTTTTTCCGGCGGAGCGGCCAACGTGAAGGTCAGTTCATTCGAACCGCTCTTTTGCCCGTCATTGGCGGTAAGTCTGACCGTATAAGCGCCTGCTTTGGTGCCGTTTGCCCGCGTGATCGTCGACTTCGGATTGGTAAAGCTCAGCTTGCCGCCTTCCGGCGCGCTAACCGCTTCCCATTGATAGGTCAACGTGCCGCCAGGAGCGCCGTCGTCGGTCACGGTTCCTTCCATGACGAACGGAATCATCGCCTGCGGGTCTTGCGTCGTCAGCTTTGCCGCAACCTGCGGGGCCTCGTTTTCGCCCGTATCCGTCTTTTCAATGGTCAAATCAGCCGTCAGCGCACCGCTCATTTGGAACATGGCCGTGCCTTTATTGTTCTGAACATAGAACTGTCCGGCGTTATTGCCGTCCAGCTTCAGGGTGTAATAGCCGTTCTCGACGCCTGCGCCATCGAACGTAATCTTTGAAGCGTGCTCGCTTTTGGCAAGATTCGAGAGCTGCAAACGATAGGCCTTGCCGTCTTTTTGAATTTCCGCATTCTCGATTTTGTCGCTTTCCGAGACGAGGTAGATCTTTTCGTCGATAAGGTTGATGCGTTTGCCAAATCCGTCCTTGGGCGCGATCCGATAAGTGCCGTCCTCTTCCGAGACCGAAGCGCCGTATCCGAAAAGACCGAATACCGGATCGGTGACGATATCGGAGCTGATCCGCAGCAGCGAGCCGTAGAGCCCTTCCTCCGATTCGCCGGAGAAGTCCTGCCAGCCGTTGTTCATCACGCGCGTGCCGCCGTCGTTTACGTTTTTGGTTCCGGTTCCGCCCTTCTGGGCGTTATATCTCCAGGAGATGCCGCCTACGGACAGATTCGAGATCTGCCCCATGTTGACGGCATTGAAGTTTGATATTTTCGCCGCATAGTTGCGCTGCTGAGCGACGGCGGCTTGTTCCCCGGTTCTCCCGTCATTTTCATAGCGTAGCCAGTCATCCATAATGGAGCCTGCCAACGAAGCGGTATATTGGAAATTCCACCAGCCCTCGCCGGCGCGGAATACCGGTACGGAATAGTAGTACCAGGTCGGCTGAATGCCCCGCATGGCTCGCGTTTTCAAATCGGCCAAGCCCATGCTTTTCAATGCAGCGTCCGCCCTCGCGTCTTCAGGGTAATAGGTGCGCAGCGCCTTGGCCGCGGAATAGGCCCCTTCTTCGCCCGTATTGTCGTATTCGAATTCCGATCCGTAAGGATAAGCGGCGTTGGTCACGTTCCGTCCTTTGGTTTGGGCGAATTTCTTTTTCAGATTTTCATACTCGGTCAGCATGCCTTCTTCCTTTAACGCCTCGATCATATCCGGAATCTGCTGCTCGCCGTAGAAGCCCGTCGCTCCGCTCGAGACACGGTTGTAGTAGATGCCGTACGCCTTTTCCAGATAGTATTGCGGCGTCTCGCGATAGTCTAACAGATGGGGATAAGCCTTTTGGATCCGATACATGTTAAAGTAGCCGGTGGATTCCATCATCTCGGAAAACGTCCGTACGTAGGGACTTGCCGAATTCGTGTAAACGCCTGAATCTTTGAGGTAGTTCGCGACCGTAAAGGTTTTCTGCGTATTTTTCATATAACTTTCCCACATGTAATCGATCAGGTAGTTCTCAATGGAGCGTATCTCGTCAGGATCGGGATCGAGAACATTTTTCATTGTCATAAAATTGATGTTATCGTGGCTCCAGTCGTCTCCCCAATGGCTGGTCGTCGTGTCCATGCCGGTTGTCAGGTACCAGTCGCGATAGTTGCCAAAGGTCGGACTTGTCGGGTCCTTGTCCTGCGTTTTCTCGACCATGAATTCGGAGTGGGCTTGCGAGGTTTGATCGAGCTCGGCGAGAATATTGAATTCGAACTGCGTGAACTTATCCAGTTGCTCGGAGCCGCTTTTCAGCTTGTAATTCACGCGTACGCTGTTATTGCCGATGCTGCCGAACTTGAGCGAATAAAGATGATGCTGCTCGCCGTTCACGATCTTGGTCTCCACGAACTGTACGGATTCCGAATACCCCGGATTCCCGTCGGGAAGTCCGCGCCCGGCGCGGGAGTTGTTAACCATGGCGCTTCTGGTCTGGCCGGGCTTGATATCGGGGATATGCGCCGCATCGAACGGATCGTTCTCTTGCACGGACTGGATGTCTACCGACTGCACGTCGATGAGGCGATCGTCGTAATGCAGATCCAGCATGACCGGCATATTGATCGCAGCCTGGAAGCCCGGCAACGCAACGACATCGATCATGCCCGACTTGTACAGGTTGGAGCGAAGGTTAGCCTCGCGGTCTTCCATCGAAGTTGAAGCGTTATTGGGACTTTGCGCATTGGCTTGCGGACTGTTGTCGCCTGCGCGCACCGCCGAAAATTTAAACTTGTACGTTTTTTGCTGATCCGGCGCCAACACGAGGCTGGTCGTATCCTTAAAATATCCGCGGCCGGTCTTCTGTATATCCTTGGAGTGGATATAGAGCACGTTCAGCCCGGGAAACCAGCCGCCGCTGTCGCCGACCCAGTTGGAGTACAGGCTTCCGTTGCGCAGTTCGCCCGTATCGCCCAGCCAGTAGTCCACATATTCGATGCGGGCGCCGCTTTCCGGCACCGGGGCAAACATCATGAAATTCCCTTCGCCGCTCGTGCGGATCGCATAGGAATACCCGCTGTCGGCACCGGCAAAGTTATGTACCGTCACTCGGTTGTCGTACGTATCCGATACGGATAAATACTTGTTGTTCCATGGCATCGGCAAGCCGATATCGCCGAACTCCATATATTTTCCGCTTTTGTTTTTCACCGTAATTTCCCATAGCAGCGAACCATCGTCCGTATCCATGTCGAAGACGGACTTCACGTCAAAACCCTTCATTGCCCGGGCAGCCGTGGAATCGAGATTTTGTCCGATATAGTTGACTTCCACCTTTTTGCCGTCCGTCGAAGCCTGCTTCGTAATGTAAGGGTTGGCAGGGTTGATCGTCGTATATTTCGTCGATCCGCCGGCCGCCAACGTTTTGTTCGTATCCACTTCTACGAAGCCGGATCTATCGTTAGGGAACTGCCCGCTGTCGCCGGTACGATAAGAAAAAATCATCTCGCCCATCCATTGGTGCTGAACGTCGTTCTGCGGCGACGTATTGTTGGGCAATACAAAATTGATAGGCTTGCCGCCTTTGTTGGTCGGGTTGTTCTGAATATATAATTCTTCGATCTGGCCCAGATCGCCGATCTTGGCGGAGAGACTGGCATTGGAAATGCCGTTCGCCGCCGCCGCTGCCGAGGGCACCGCATTTATTCCCAAAGGCAGCCCGCCGAAAAATAACGCGGACGAAGTGGCCAGCGATATCAGCTTTTTAGTTGTCGTTTTCATTTTGACCTCCTGGTTACATGGTTTATTTAAATTAGAATAGAAAGCGCTTTCAAAATTGGCTCGCAAGGAAACGCTTTTAAACCCACCTCCCTTTGAAAATCAGCCCCGCCAAATTGTTTTCAAATTTCAGTTCGGCAAATTCACAGTCTCCAGCCATTAAGCAATCGCTTTCATAAATATTTTATATCCTGCAAACCGCCCAAAAAAAGTATGATATTCAATCACTTTTTTAAAATTTGCAACCTATTTGCGCCGCCCCGCATATCGTCACCGCATCTCCTCGCCTGCGCCGCCTTATTGCAGCAATACCTGCAAATATACATCTTTATTCGCCGATGTCGGCTCTTTTAGACTGAAAAGATGCAAATATACATTTATTTTCATTCACCGGCCGCATTTCCGGCTTCTGCTTTGAATTTACCTGCATATTTGCATCCTTTTCATCGCGCGTCGTTGATCCGAAGAAAATACCTGTACGAATGCAGGTATTTCGACCTGCAAAACGACCGAATAACGCCGACATGCTAGATACGCGCTTCCTGCGCACGAATCGTCGCCAAATTTTTGAGGAGCGAGTCGAATTGCTCGATGTTGGTGAACGGCCGCCGAACGCAAAAAGAGCGGATCGCTCCGCTCTCGTTTGTTGTATAACGTATTTTTACAGCCGCTCGATCATTCTCATGATCAGCACGGCCGCTTCCGCCCGCGTGACAGAAGCGAGGGGCGCAAATTGGTTCCCCTCTTGCCCCTTCATTAACCTGGCTTGCTGCGCGGATGCCACCGCCGCCTTCGCCCACGCCGGAATGTCGTTCGCATCCACGAACGAGAGCGCCGTCTCCGACGTTTGCGGCAATTGCAGCGCACGCGCCGCAATCGCCGCAAGCTCCGCCCGGCTCATAAGCGCTCCCGGCCGGAACGTTCCGTCCGCGAAGCCCTGTATCAGCCCATGAGCCGTCGCTTCCGCAACGGACGAACGCGCCCATGCCGGAATGCCTGCCGCATCCGCAAATGTCGTCGGCTCCGCGCTTTCAGCTGCGCCGTTGCTCAGCTTCAGTGCACGGCTGAGCATGACCGTGAATTCCACGCGCGACACCTGCTGGTTCGGACGGAAGGTGCCGTCTTGATACCCTGTCAGAATTCCTTTACCGACCGCCGCTTCGATCTCCGTCTTCGCCCAATGACCGGTTACGTCGCTAAGCTGGATAGCAGGCTTTTCCGGCTGGGTAGTTTGTTCGGCAACCGAGAGGACGGCGAACGCAGCAAATCGGCTCGTTTGAGCGCTAAAGACATCTCCGTTCAGGCTCCCGTCCATCTCCGTCCACTGACTTGCCGCCTCGTCGTACGCGAACAGGGCGGCTCTGCGGCCTTCGCCGATCGTTGCGGAATCGAGCTTGATTTGCAGCGACATCTGCAATTGGAGCGTTTCGTCTATATTTTTGCTTAAACGGAAAACCATGCTCAGCGCCTGCGCATCGCCGGGCAGACGCAGCTCGTTCGCATCAAGCCTTTCTAACGTCAGCGAAAAGGGTCGGCTCGCCGCATGGACCGTAACAGAAACGTTGCCCTTGTCTCCTATACTTGCCGCGCACACGCCGATCCCGCAGTTGACTACCATGCGAGAGGGATCCGATGGCGTCGGAATTGGAGCGAAGTCTACCTGCACACGGATGATCGCCTTCATGCCTTCCGGGTTCGTCGATCCAGTCGGCGCTGTCAGTGTGCCGACGAATGTGTACGCGCCCGGCGTCTTCCCGTCGTATGCCGGTGTGCCGCCGTTCCACATCACTGTCGCCGGCTTGGTTTCCCCGTTGCTTAACGTTACCTCAACAGTGGCGGGCAATCCCGCGTCCTCCAGCTTCGTGCCATATGGCACACGGATGTCGGCGAATGTGCCTACCGATGATACGGTCGGCAACGCTACGATAATGTTGACGCTCACCGTCTTGCCGTCCGGATTCGTCGATCCTGTCGGCGCCGTCAGCGTACCGACGAATGTGTACGTGCCCGGCTTCGTCCCGTTGTACGCCGGTGTGCCGTCATTCCAACTCACCATCGCAGATTTGGTTTCACCGCTGCTCAGGGTTACGTCTACCGTTGCAGGCAGTCCGGCGTCTTCCAGTTTCGTGCCGTATGGCACACGGATGTCGGCGAGCGTGCCTACCGATGATACGGTCGGCAGCTCCACGATGACGTTGATGCTCGCCGTCTTGCCGTCGGGATTCGTCGATCCTGTCGGTGCCGTCAGCGTGCCGACGAATGTGTACGTGCCCGGCTTCGTCCCGTCGTATGTCGGCGTACCCCCGTTCCATGTCACCGTCGCCGACTTGGTTTCCCCGCTGCTCAGGGTTACGTCTACCGTTGCAGGCAGTCCGGCGTCTTCCAGTTTTGTACCGTATGGCACACGGATGTCGGCGAGTGTGCCTACCGATGATACGGTCGGCAACGCTACGATGATGTTGACGCTCGCTGTCTTGTCTCCCGGATTCGTCGATCCTGTCGGCGCCGTCAGCGTACCTACAAACGCATACGTACCCGGCTTTGTCCCGTCGTAAGACTGCGTGCCGCCATTCCATGTCACCATCGCAGAATTGGTATCCCCGCTGCTCAGCGTTACTTCTACCGTTGCAGGCAGTCCGGCGTCTTCCAGCTTCGTGCCGTATGGCACACGGATGTCGGCGAGTGTGCCTACCGATGATACGATCGGCAACGCTACGATAATGTTGACGCTCACCGTCTTGCCGTCCGGATTCGTCGATCCTGTCGGCGCCGTCAGCGTACCGACAAACGCATACGTGCCTGGCTTTGTCCCGTCGTAAGACGGCGTGCCGCCGTTCCATGTCACCGTCGCCGATTTGCTTTCCCCGCTGCTCAGCGTTACGTCTACCGTTGCAGGCAGTCCCGCGTCTTCCAGCTTCGTGCCGTATGGCACACGGATGTCGGCGAGTGTGCCTACCGTCGATAGGGTTGGCAGCTCGACGATAATGTTGACGCTCACCGTCTTGCCGTCCGGATTCGTCGATCCTGTCGGCGCCGTCAGCGTACCGACAAACGCATACGTGCCTGGCTTTGTCCCGTCGTAAGACGGCGTGCCGCCATTCCATGTCACCGTCGCCGACTTGGTTTCCCCGCTGCTCAACGTTACGTCTACCGTTGCAGGCAGTCCGGCGTCTTCCAGTTTCGTGCCGAATGGCACACGGATGTCGGCGAGCGTGCCTACAGATGATACGATCGGCAACGCTACGATGATGTTGACGCTCGCCGTCTTGCCGTCAGGATTCGTCGAACCAGTCGGCGCCATCAGCGTACCGACAAACGCATACGTACCTGGCTTTGTCCCGTCGTAAGACGGCGTGCCGCCGTTCCATGTCACCGTCGCCGACTTGATATCCCCGCTGCTCAGCGTTACATCTACTGCAGCGGACAGTCCGGCGTCTTCCAGCTTCGTGCCGTACGGCACAGGGATGTCTGCGAGTGTGCCTACCGATGATACAATCGGCAGCTCGACGATAACGTTGATGCTCGCCGTCTTGTCATTTAGATTGGTTGATCCTGTCGGTGCCGTCAGCGTGCCGACGAATGTGTACGTGCCCGGCTTCGTCCCGTCGTACGCCGGCGTGCCGCCGTTCCATGTCACCGACGCCGACTTGCTTTCCCCGCTGCTCAGGGTTACGTCTACCGTTGCAGGCAGTCCGGCGTCTTCCAGTTTTGTACCGTATGGCACGCGGATATCGGTGAGCGTGCCTACCGTCGATACGATCGGCAACGCGACGATGATGTTGACGCTCGCCGTCTTGCCGTCGGGATTCGTCGATCCAGTCGGCGCCATCAGCGTACCGACGAATGTGTACATGCCCGGCTTCGTCCCGTCGTATGTCGGCGTACCCCCGTTCCATGTCACCGTCGCCGACTTGGTTTCCCCGCTGCTCAGGGTTACGTCTACCGTTGCAGGCAGTCCGGCGTCTTCCAGTTTTGTACCGTATGGCACGCGGATATCGGTGAGCGTACCTACCGTCGATACGATCGGCAACGCGACGATGATGTTGACGCTCGCCGTCTTGCCGTCGGGATTCGTCGATCCAGTCGGCGCCATCAGCGTACCGACAAACGCATACGTACCTGGCTTTGTCCCGTCGTAAGACGGCGTGCCGCCGTTCCATGTCACCGTCGCCGACTTGATATCCCCGCTGCTCAGCTTTACATCTACTGCAGCGGGCAGTCCGGCGTCTTCCAGTTTCGTGCCGTATGGCACACGGATGTCGGCGAGTGTGCCTACCGATGATACGATCGGCAGCTCGACGATAACGTTGATGCTCGCCGTCTTGCCGTTCGGATTCGTCGAGCCTGCTGGCGCCGTCAGCGTACCTACGAACGCATACGTACCCGGCTTTGTCCCGTCATACGCCGGCGTGCCCCCGTTCCACGTCACCGTCGCCGACTTGGCATCCCCGCTGCTCAGCGTCACACTCACCGCGGTCGGCAGTCCCGCGGCACCTAACGTCGTACCGTACGGCACATGAATATCCGTCAGCGTGCCTACCGTCGACACCGTCGGCAGCTCCACCACGACATTCACGCTCGCCGTCTTGCCTCCCGGATTCGTCGAACCCGTCGGCGCCGTCACCGTACCTACGAACGCATACGTACCCGGCTTCGTCCCATCATACGCCGGCGTACCGCCGTTCCACGTCACCGTCGCCGACTTGGCATCCCCGCTGCTCAGCGTCACACTCACCGCGGTCGGCAGTCCCGCGGCACCTAACGTCGTACCGTACGGCACATGAATATCCGTCAGCGTGCCTACCGTCGACACCGTCGGCAGCTCCACCACGACATTCACGCTCGCCGTCTTGCCTCCCGGATTCGTCGAACCCGTCGGCGCCGTCACCGTACCTACGAACGCATACGTACCCGGCTTCGTCCCATCATACGCCGGCGTACCGCCGTTCCACGTCACCGTCGCCGACTTCGTTTCCCCGCTGCTCAGCGTTACACTCACCGTAGCCGGCAGCCCCGCGGCACCTAACGTCGTGCCATACGGCACATGCATATCCATCAGCGTGCCTACCGTCGACACCGTCGGCAGCTCCACCACCACATTCACGCTCGCCGTCTTGCCATCCGGGTTGACCGAACCGGCAGGCGCAGTCAGCGTCCCAGTGAAAACATAGGTCCCCGGCTTCGTGCGATCATAAGCCGGAGCGCCTCCGTCCCATGATACAGCCGCCGGCTTCGCCGTTCCGTTGCTAAGCGACACGTTGACAGTGCCGGGCAGTCCGAGCCCGCTCTGCATCGTACCGTAAGGTACGCGAATATCCGACAACGAGGCGACGGATACAATCTTGACCGCTTTCCAATGCGCATAAAGCGTCGCGCTGCTCGTGTTCGTAATCGAGCTGATCGGCGTCGTATCCGTAAACGGAACGCCGTCAAGCGTATACCAACCGTCAAACTCGTAACCCGAAGGACTGGGGCTCGTCAAGCTCAGCCCTGCGGCTTGCACCGTCGAGGCCAATACATGCAGCGAGGCCGGCGGCGTGCCCGGTGCGCCATTCAGGTTAAACGACAGATCGTAGGCATTGCCGCTGACCGTCACGCCCGTTACCGGGCTGCTGATCGTACCGGTATTCTGGATGGTCCCGGCGCCGCTAAGCGAACCGGTGCCTTCAATCGTTCCCGAATTTTCGAACGTAATTCCGGCCGGGATAACGAGTCTTTGACCGCTCGGTATTACGATCGTACCGCTGTTGCTCAAAGAACCGAAAGTGGAGTTGGTCGAGCCCGGACCGATTGCTGAGAAGCCAGAAGAATTGCCGGTAGAAGGCGTAACAACGCCCCCGGTGATCGTCACCGCTGCGCCGGGTGCGCCATATCCGCCTCCAATTCCCGCACCGCCGTTATTGCCGGTCGCATTGACGGTACCGCCGGTGATCGTCACCGTTCCGCCCGCCCCTTGCAGTCCGCCGCCGATGCCGGAACCGCCGTTCCTGCCGGTCGCATTGACAGTCCCGCCGTTAACGGTCACCGTTCCGCCCGCTCCGTTCGCGCCCCCGCCGATGCCGGACGAGCCGTTGCTGGCTCCCATTGCATTTATCGTGCCGCCGTTGATCATGATGGTTCCGGCAGCTTTCTGATAGGCCGATCCGATGCCGGCGCCGTAGCCGCCCGTACCTCCCGTTGCGTTCAACGTTCCGCCGCCGAGCGTGTCTACGATCGTGAGCGTCGTACCGGCAATAACCCCGATCGCAGCCTGATCGCTTGCTGCGGGTGCCGTAATCGACAGCGTATATCCTTTCAGATTTAACGTTAGACTTTTCCCCGGTGGCAGAGCGATCGTACCCGACGTTTGTGTAATATGATCGCCTAACACGATCGTATCGCCGCTAGGTGCATTCGCAAATGCATCGGTCAGTTCGTTCCAAGTCGCTACCGTCCGGTCGGCTGCATATATAGGCCCGGGTCCGATAGCCAGAACGCCGCCGCACAACAGCATGAGACATAGACAGCCGAGGAGCCATCTCCTTGAGATTCTGGAAAATGTCGACTGTCTTCCGGCTCGATTCATCATCTTCTTCCTTTCTTTGAAAAAATAATATAGAATTCGCCGATATTCATTCAAAGCGCCCCGGGATAAACAACCGGAACGCTGCCCATTCTCGTTTTGTCGAAGCATCGTAGTATATTCTACCATTCATTTAAGAACTGGGGCATAATATGAACGATAAGTTTCAAAAATGGACTTCTTTCCATATAAAAGAACCCTTTCGAGACACTTCATGTGCCTCTGAAAGGGTTCTTCCGAACCGCTCATATGGTCGCCGCCCGGCATGCGCAATCGGGAGAAAACCCGGGACCGATTTTCCGATTCCCTCCCGCTCTTTAATTCGAAGGCGCGAGATCCTCCATCCCTAGAATGACGAGTTCCATCTGATCAAATGTATTCGGCACTTGCAAGCTGAGCGCCTGAAGCGCTTCGTCATAAGACCAGCTCCCGCCGGATTCCTCTAAACTAATTTCCCCTATCAAAATGGCTTTTGGTGCGAAATGCATCGATTTGACTTGAAGCTGAAGAAGCTGGCGCTCGTTCTTCATCCCTTTGGACAGATAAGTCAGCCTTAATGACAGCTTGTCTTCACTGAATAGAGCCGTTGACTGTAACAGGTTGTAAACGCCGCTCTCGTAAGCGTATGTACGCGCATCATCCTCGTACCATTGACCGACGGACGTCGTACCTGGCGCTCCGGCATACATGCGCAGCGTTACGTTCGCCGACTCGTTCATGGCTGGCTTCCACTGATCCTCCGCAAGCTCCGGAACCATGCTTCCCGCCTTCACATACAGCGGCAGAACGTCCATAGGCGCATGAGCCAAAATGGTGCGGCCGCCTTCATGGCGTTCGCCCGTCCAATAATCGATCCATTCCCCGGCAGGCAGATAAACCGAGCGATATTCCGTGCTTGGACGCAGGATCGGCGCAACAAGCAAGCTCGTTCCGACCAGGAACTGATCGCATAGATTATAGACGCTGCGGTCGTTCGGGTACTCCAGTATGAGCGGGCGCATGATCGGCAGACCGGTCTTATGCGCTTCATAGAATTGCGTATACAGATAAGGAAGCAGCCTGTAGCGCAAACGAATATACTTGCGGCATATATCTTCGATCTGCGGACCGAACGACCACGGCTCTTGGCGTATCGACTCCAGAACGCTATGATTGCGGCAGTAAGGGAAGAAAACGCCCGCCTGCGTCCAACGCGCCAGAAGCTCCGGCGTGGTATTGTGGGCAAAGCCGCCGATATCCGGTCCGGAGAAGGGCTGTCCGGATAAACCCAGGTTAAGCACCATCGGGATCGCCATGGCCAAGTGCTCCCAGAAGCTGCGGTTGTCGCCGGTCCAAGTGGCTGCATATTTTTGTATGCCCGCATAACCTGCGCGTGTCAGCACGAATGGGCGCTCCCCGTCCAGCTGCTTCTTCAAGCCTTGCTGGGTCGCCATCGACATCAGCATGCCGTAAAGATTATGAAGCTCGCGGTGCGTTTTCATATCGCCGTCGTTGCCGTGAACGACATCCAGATCCATCGTTTTCGAAGCGTTGAACACGGCAGGCTCGTTCATGTCGTTCCAAATGCCGTGAATGCCGAGCTCCGTATAATAACGATGCTTCTCGCCCCACCAGGCGCGCACCTGCTCCTCCGTGAAGTCTGGGAAGGCGCTTGCTCCCGGCCACACATTTCCGATAAACACTTCGCCTTCCAGCTTGCGACAGAAATAATCCTTCTTCGTTCCTTCAATATACGGCGCGTACTCCGGGTCCTTCTTGACGCCTGGATCTACGATCGGAACAATCTTGATTCCCATGGCGTCCAGTTCGTCGATCATCTTTTGGGGATTCGGGAACCGCACCGGATCAAACGTGAATACGCGGTACTCGTCCATGTAGTGAATGTCCAGGTAAATGACGTCGCAAGGAATGTTCTTGCTGCGGAAGTTCCGTGCGAGCATCATAACCTCTTCCTGGTCCATGTAGCTGTAGCGGGATTGATGGTACCCGATGGCCCAGGCCGGCGGAAGATCCATTCGCCCCGTCAGGCCGGTGTACCGCTGTACGACATCCTTCAGTTCGGGCCCGTACACAAAGTAATAGTCGATGGTGCCCGCATGGACCTGGACCGTATAAGCAATATCGCTCGTGTGCATATCGAACGTGGAACGTCCCGGATTATCGAGGAAAATGCCGTAAGCAGGCCGATCGTAACGGAAATGAACGAGAAACGGAATCGATACGTACAAGCATTCGATCTCGGGCACATGGGGATCGAACACGTCCGAGTTCCACATGTCGTACTTCTCGCCTTTTTTGTCCAGAAAGCTCGTCTTCTCTCCCAGACCGTAAATGTGGGAGTCCTTCTCCATCGCTTTACGGAAACCGTACTCGCCTCGTCCCGCCCTGTACAGCTCTTGTTCCCTGGAGATTAGTTCGCCGCCGGCATCGTAAAAATCGATCCGGGCATTCGCTTTGTGCACGACAACCGTAAGCGCAGGCAACACCAGCTTGTACTGTTCCGGCCCCTCCTCCAATCGCGCGTCAACCGCTTCATAGGCTTCTTTTTGAACCGCAATCGTCGACTTCAAATCGCGCGCATGGTCCAGCAGCAGCTTTACGCGGACGACATACGCATTGACCGGCTGCAGCATAATCGACGCATGCTCGCCGCGGAATACATAGACGCCCTGTTCGTTTTGAGCCGACTGGATCGCGCCGACGTGCCAATCAACCTTGGGAGCTTCCTGATGTTCGATTTTATCGGGATGAATCGTTTCGCTAGTTTGCACAATATTATCTCCTATTCCTTCTGATCATTAAATGAACGAATCCACCGTCAGCCTTTAACCGATCCAAGCGTAATTCCTTTTACGAAGTACTTTTGGAAGAAAGGATAAATGAGCAGCAACGGCAGCATGGAAATGAAAATTTTTGCCGCATTCAAGGTCTGGTTCGACATGGTTGCTAGCCGCTTGGCCGATTCCGCATCGATTTTGGCAGGATTAAGCACGATTGTCACTTGACGGATGTACGATTGCAGCGGATAATTTTCGTTTTTCGTCATTAACACAAGCGCCTGGAAAAACTCGTTCCAATGTCCAACGATCGTAAAGACGAGAATCGTCGCCATAACCGGCGTAGATAGCGGCAGGAAAATCCCGAACAGGATGCGCCACGGGCCCGCACCGTCAATCAAAGCGGATTCTTCCATTTCCTTCGGCAGATTCCGGAAGAAGTTCATGACGAGAATGACGTTAAAGACAGGCAGCCCGCCTCCAAGCACCAATCCCCAAATGTTATTGATCATGCCCAGCGATTTCATCGTCATGTACCAAGGCACCAGGCCGCCGCTGAACAGCATGCAAAAGATCAATGTCCACATGAGGATATTTCTAGGCTTGAATTCCTTGGCGGTCTTCGATAGCGGATAGGCCATGAGCAGCACGACGAAGAAAGCAATGATCGCTCCGAGGACGACCCGCTCTACCGAGATGAAGAACGACCTGAAAAACTGTCCGTCCTCGATGATGGTCGCGTACGAATTGAACGTTAAGCCCTTGGGCCAGAAAAACACGTCGCCTCCCGCTACGGCCGCTCTGTCGCTCAGGGATACGGCGAGCGTATACCAGACAGGCAGGATGCATAGAAGCGTTATTACGACCAGCAGAACTTTATTGACTCCGTTAAACAGCCTGGTGACAGCGGAACGATCCTCTACCATTGTGATCACGTCTTTCTGTTAAAAAATTCTGTAGTTCGCAAAACGGTAAGCTAGCGTGTAAGAAACCGAGATGAGAACCAAGCCCACAACCGATTTAAGCAAGCCGACCGCCGTCGCAAGTCCGTATTGCATATCGATGAGACCCGCCCGATAAACCCAGGTATCGATAATATCGCCGGTTGAATATACCGTTGGATTGTACAGATTGAATATTTGATCGAATCCGGCATTTAGAATATTTCCGAGACTAAGCGTACCAAGCAAAACGGCGACCGGTAAAATACTCGGAAGCGTAATACGCGTCAACCGTTTAAACTGGGATGCGCCGTCAATGGCAGCCGCTTCGTACATTTCAGGGTTGATGGAAGTTAAAGCAGCAAAGAAAATGATGGCCGCAAATCCGAATTCCTTCCAAATATCGCTGAAAACAACCATCCAGGGAAATATATTTGGATTCGCGAAAAACAGCATCGGCTCCGCGCCGAACATAGAGAGAACCTGATTAATCGGGCCTGAGTAAGAAAAGATATCCAGCATGATGCCCGCAATAATAACCCAAGACAAAAAGTGAGGCAAGTACACGATCGTTTGAACCGAACGGGTAAACAACCTGTTCTTCACTTCATTTAACATAAGCGCGAAAACTAAAGGAACGATCAGGTTGCCGAGCATTTTAAACAGCGCGATCACGATCGTATTTTTGAATATGACTTTGCTGTCGTCGAGCTGGAACATGTACTCGAAGTTGTCCAGACCGATCCACTCCGACTTGAATATGCCGAGTCCGGGATTAAAGTCCTTGAAGGCCATCAGCACGCCGTACATGGGAAGCAAATTATAAAGCGCGAGCCAAATCAACCCGGGGAGGAGCATCAAGAAATAATGTTTAGAAACGCCTCGGTTAAGCATATCCATTCTCCTTAACAGGATCATCAAGGCGAGTGAAGTTGCCACTCGCCTTGAACATGATCCTTTATTTCAGTTCGTTGACTTCTGCCGTGATTTCGTCTCCGCCCTGCTGCTTCCATTTCGTGACGAAGGTATCGAATTCGTCGACCGGAGCGATTCCCATAATGATTTTCAGGAAGGTCTCGTCCTCCAGCTTCTTCAGGTTGGTCCACTTCGTTTGCATCGTTTTCGTTTGAGCCGTGGCGATACTCTTCACGTAGTTGACGTTTGCATCTACGAACGTGGATCCGCCGTTCAGATGCGCGTAGACGTGCGCGAAGAAGTCCGGATCCGTTTTTTGATCCCAGTACTGAATGTCATAATTGTCGAACGGCTCTTTTTTGATGTTCTTCACGTGCGAGGAAAGCTCGTACGTAAAGCCATAGTTTGCTTTGTCGACTTCCTCAAGCTTCATTTCGCCCGTAAGCACCTTCTGCGTCGTTTTTACGGCGTACTGCAGTTGGTCGCCGAAGCCCATGATCAGGAACAACGGAATTTCCTGGGAGGTCATCTCTTTGCCTACGGCCGTCTTGTAGCTCTCCGGCTTTTCGGATACGTGCAGATTCAGCATTTTGATGATGGCTTCCGGGTGCTCGTATTTCTTGTTCACGACGATGAAGTTGCTGCCCGTCGCCTGGTTGGAGTTGAATACGCCCGCATCGTCAAGCGGAGCGGCATAAGGTCTCCAGTTGGCTTCCGGATTGCTCTTGATCGAATCCTGCAGATCGTACGGCGACCACCAAGGTCCGAAGAAGATGCCCGCTTGCCCGCTCGTCAGCGCTTCTTTCGTGCTCTTTCTCAGGCCGATTTCTTTGTCGAGGATCCCTTTGGCGTACCAGTCGCGCATCAGTGCCAACGATTTCTTGGTCTCGGCCGTCGTCGAGCCGTATACGGCATTGCCGCCCGCATCCTTCACCCAAATGCCCGGGTAGGCGTCGTTCGCGAAGAACAACGGAGAGAAATTCATGAAGTGGTCGCCGGACGACAGGAACGTGGAGTACAACGAACCGCCCTGCTGCGTACCTACGATACCGAGCGTATTTTCTCCGCCCATCTTGTTATCCTTGAAGGCTTTGGCAATATTCTCGAGATCCTGCAGCGTCTTCGGCGCTTCGAGTCCGAGCTTGTCGAGCCAGTCTTTGCGGATCCAGGTCATCGGCGCCGAAGGCAGCGTCGTCTCGGGCAGCGCGTACAGCTTGCCGTCGAACGTCACGCCTTCAAGCAGGCCCGGGTTTGTCTTGTAAATCTGCTTCAACCGTTCTGCGCCGTACTTGTCGTATACTTCCGTCAAGTCGGCCAGTTGTCCGGCCTTCACCATTTGTCTCAGCTGCGTTTCGTTAACAAGCATGGCATCCGGGAGGTTATTGCTTGCGATCGCCAAGCTTACTTTTTGGCCGTAATCGGCAGGAGCTGCTTCCCATTCGTGCTTCACGACGATGTTGTAGGAATCCTTCAGCCAGCGGGTATAGATGTTGTCCTCGGCCGTGTCGTTGCCTTCGTATTTGTAGGTAGGATCGACCCCTCTGCCGAGCGATACCTCGACAGGCTCCGCGAACTTGCCCATCGGATCGACGGCCGCCTCCGATGGTGCGGCGCTGCTCGAGCTGCTGCTTGCCGCAGGGCTCGCGCTGCCGGCTGCGTTGTTGTCCGCGTTGTTGTTGCTTGCGCATGCGCCCAAGCTGAACGCAACGGTCAGACCAACTGCCAAGGTCTTGAAACTCTTATTCATTTTCTTTCCCCCAGATGGTTTATTAACTTCGCATCCTTGCAGATTTATTATAGTTCGTCATGCGCATAGTCCGCGTTAGAAGATCCATGGCAAATGAGGATGACAATCCGATGAAGATGATAAAAACAAAAAATTCGTCCGAAAACTGTCTAACCTGTTTTCGGACGAATATCTACTTGGCTTGCGTTTATGTTTAACTATGCTTGTCGTGCATGCCCGCTTGCCTGTAGTCGCTCGGCAGCACGCCGACATGCTCGCGGAATAATCGGCTGAAATATTTGTCGTCGTTATAACCGACCTGCTCCGCTATCCACTGTATGGTTTTGGTCGTATTCAGCAAGTAATGCTTGGCCCGCTCCATACGGATCTCTCTTAAATAATCGGTGTACGTTTTGCCTACGATCTGCTTGAAGCATTGGCTGAAATAGCTGCTGCTCATATTGACCATCTGCGCCATCTCTCCTGCCGTCAGCGATTGGCTCATCATCGTCTGGGCCAGATTCGTCGCCTTCGCAATGCTGCTCTGAATCTCAAGGGAAAACTGCGGTTTTATATTCGCCTGTCGGATCGCATCTCTTGCGCCGCTCAACCAAGCTTCAAATTGCATAAAATACTGGAACGAATCTTCCATTACAATATGGATCCCCATCGTTTGGCCGTACAGCCTGTTCCATTCGTCCGTCAGCGAGAAAAACAATCGGGTCAATCGAATCGGCGGAAGCTTGAAGGCATTCAGTTCCTGAAGCATTTGTTCGAAAATGCGGTCGTCGTACACCCAATCCGGTGACAACCATTTGCTTTTCAATTCATTCAGATCATGACCGCTATCCTTCCCGATGTTCACGATCTCGTCCCGCCGGATGTCAAGAAGCGTCCGCGCCGGATCATAATCATAGAAAAAGCCGTTCCGGCGGTAAGTCCGAATAAGCTGCACGATCGCCTTGCGGTCCAGTTCCAACAGATCGCGAAAACAGACAAGGGCATGGCCGGCGCTCGATGTCCAGGCGGTAGTGGGCATATCGTTCCAATACCATACCCCCATTTCGACCTCGACGGCGTCTTGGGGCAAGGAGGCGTCCCATTTCGGATCGTCGCTATGATGATTCAGCGTATAAACGACATATACCCGATCGACTTGACTTCTTTCCTTTTGCTGAACCCCTAATTTCTTCTTATCCAATAAAGATGCGATTCTTCCCAGCACGTCCTCGAATTGCTCTTTCTCGAGCTGCGTTTTGGCAATATAGTCGATGGCGCCAAGCCGCAGTGCCTCCTGCACGTATTCGAAATCGGTATGAAGCGTCAACACGACCACTTGAACGTGCTGGTGATGCTTGCTTACTTCTTTCATTAACTCAATGCCGGACATGACCGGCATCGAGAGATCCGTCAGCAGCAAATCCACCTTGTTATTCTCGATAAACTTCAGCGCATTTTCGCCATTATTGGCTTCCCCTACGACTTCCATTCCGAATTCCTTCCAAGGCATGAAGTTGACCAGACCGATACGAACCATTTTTTCATCGTCGACAACCAGGACGCGAATCATGATTTTTGTTCACCTCTATATACAGGCAGGCTTAAGGAAACGGTCGTACCGCTGCCAATCTCGCTTTTTATCGTAAACTTCGCAAGGTCTCCATAGTTTGACTCCAGTATCCGGATTACGTACTTCATGCCGATTCCCATTCCTACCTTCTGGCCGTCCGGAGGATCGTCATTCAGGAGCTGCCGGATTTTTTCCGGTGTCATCCCGATCCCGTTATCCTGCACTTTAATTTCCAGCTCTTCATTTAACCGAATATCGACATGAACGTAACCGTCATCGCTGACGCCATGATAAAGCGCATTTTCCACCAACGGCTGAAGGATGAACCGCGGGATTTCCAGCTGCATCGCCTCCTCGTCCACGTCGATATCGACATCGAACTGGAAGTCGTATCTGATTTTCTGAAGCTGCAAATATTCCTTCAACGCTTCGATCTCGCCCTGAATCGTCGTTCCCCCGCCCATTTTCCCCAAATTATATTGCAGCAGTTTATTGAGAGAGAGCGTCAGCTTGTCGATTTCCTCCTGCCCGTTCATCATCGCCAGCCAATGCACGGTATCGAGCGTATTCATCAGAAAATGCGGATTAATCTGATACAATAGTTTTTCTACCTCTAAATCCGCCCTTCTCTTTTCTTTTTGTTCAATTTCCCCGTACAGCTCCCATACTTTCTTCTTCATCACGCGAATCTTAAAGAGGAGATAATCGAATTCGGGTATATTCGTTAATTCGGTATTATCCTTGGCATTGGATTGAACCAGATTTTTAATTTCCATGTTAAATCGCTCG
Source organism: Cohnella sp. GCM10012308 (assembly GCF_042649185.1). Taxonomy (NCBI): domain Bacteria; kingdom Bacillati; phylum Bacillota; class Bacilli; order Caryophanales; family Paenibacillaceae; genus Cohnella; species Cohnella sp. GCM10012308. The sequence continues at coordinate 14,977 of NZ_JBHRYU010000006.1, read as the reverse complement.
AGCGGCTTGTAGACCATTCTCGATAAAAATATGGCGAGACCGATCGCGGCCAATTCAAATAACAAGAAATATAACGCGATTTGCATAAACCATTGATTTTTCTCCCGATTCAATTCCTTTTCGGGCACGATCGACACGAGACTCCAGCCTTGATTGCTCGTTTCTTTATGCCAAACGGATTGCCCGTATATGCCGGACGTTACTTTTTTGTCGCCGCCGGGAAATAAGCTGTTCAGAGGAAAATGCGCTTCATCCTGGGTGTACGTAATTCTGCCTTCATTGTTGAGAATGAGGAGATTGCGCGATCTGCTGTCCGAGGATTTGGATTCCAATAGCTTCTGAGCGATATTAAAGCCTGTCTCCACATACAAGTGTATGTCCTGATTGGCCACGTTTACCTTGCGCATAATGCTGAAAACCAATTGGTTCGACGATCTATTATAGCTTTTATGCGGACCGAAATAAGTAATCTCCGGATAGCTTTCCATAATTGGAAGTAACTTTGGGTCAAAGGTTTCTCTGACCATGAAATTTTCAAAATCGTATTCGCCTGTATCTTGATTGTAATACAACGTCAAGCCGACATTAGGGTTTGAAAAGGTAACGACGTTCAGCTCGTATTTCATCTCGTTGCGAAGTCTAATAATCTCGAATCGGCTCGTCTCCTCCTGCAGCTGCTCTAAGATCTTGTTCGTCCCACCTCCGAAAGCGAGCTGCTGTGACACATGATTCAGGTTATTTAAAGTATTGTCCAAAATCAGCAAATCTTGCTTGAGATTGCTCTGAAGAGAGGTCCCGACTTTATTGGCGAGGATCGAGTTGATGGTAAAGAGCGAAGCCAATCCCAGACATACGAAGGGGATCAAAACGATCAGGAAAAATATTGAAATAATCCGGTGCTTGAACGTGAATTGCCGAAACCGCTTGGATATAAAACCTAATTTCACTAGCTTCCCTCCCGATCTCACCTTATATTATCACGGATTTCGCTCATCGCTTACATCTAGATAAGCAAGCCATAAACCCCGTACCTTTCGGCATAGGGTTTATGGCTGCAATCATTAGATATTCAAAAGGGTGTAGACGATCTGCGCGGCTTCTGCCCGCGTCAGGGAAGTCTGCGGCATGAAGACATTTGCGCCCTTGCCTTTCAAGAGACCCAGCGCGCTCGCCTGCGACACGGCATCCCGAGCCCATGCGCTGATGTTTGCCTGATCCGAGAATGCGGCGCCTGCCGCCGGTACGCCGCGATTCCCGCTTCGGAACGCATAGGCGCGCATCAACATCACTGCAGCTTCTTGCCTGGTAATCGTCTTGGCCGGTTCAAACGTTTGCGGGTCGCGGCCGGTTACGATTCCCGCTTCATATACGGCCGTCACCGCTTCCGCATACCATGCGTCGCCCTTGACATCCTTGAACGGATTCGTGCCCGTCGATTGGAGACCAAGCGATCTGGTCAGCAGCGCCGCGAATTCCGCTCTCGACACGGAACGATTCGGCGAGAATTCCGTGTCCGTCGTTCCATTTACGATTTGCTTCGCGGCAAGCGACTTGATGGCCGGAGAAGCCCAGTTCGATTCGCTTACGTCGTTGAAGCTCTTATTGACTTCCAATACGGCATACGTGCTGAAATGACGAACCTGCGCGGAAATGACATTGTTGTCGATCGAACCGCCCGCATACTGAAGCTGATTTTGATCGCCGATGAAGTACACGCCCGTCAGATCCTTGTTGAACGCTCCCTCCAGCGCAAACCGAAGCGTGAGCGGCTTAGCGAATTCGCCGATCTTTTTCGCTTCGTTGCCCTCGGTAACGATGGACAGCGAGAAATCGTACATTTGTCCGACTACTTTTACGGAATTCCGATTCAGTAGTCCGGCATTTTGGAGTTCCTCCGCTTTCGATTGCGAGACAGGAACGACCTGCAGCGAAATTTTCGTTTTGTCCGTCGGCTGGCCTGCCGCGCTCAATTGCGCTGCGCGGAGAACTTCTGCAGGGAGCTCAATGGAGATGGCATTAAACTGGATCCGGATCGGCTTGCTGCCGGTCAGGTCGGCAGCCTGGATCGGAAGCAGAACCTGCGTCGCATCCTTTGCTACGCTCAGAACCTGATCTCCGCTTAACCGCTTCAGATCTTCGTCATTAAAGGTCGTAACGACTTGGTTGTCGCCGGCCGGTGTCGGTGTCGGAGTCGGTGGTGTCGGTGTCGGATCAGGTGTGATGACCGGACCTTGCGTATTGACGGCCTTTTTAAACGTATCCGCCGCCGATGCCAGCGCTGTCAGCGCATCGTCCAATTGCTGCGCTGTAACCGTCCGGTCGCCGTATACCGTTTCGGCCGAGGCGATGGCCGTTTGCAGCGGAGCCTTGGAGCCCGTCGGATATTGTCCCGGGCTTGCGCCCTCGACTGCCCCGTCCAGCAAGGCTTGCGCTGCGTCGATCGCTTGGCGGAGCGCCGACCGGTCTTCGATCGTCATCGACTTGACGACGACCGTGAAGATTTTCTTATCGGTCGCTTCTCCCTTCGTTACGGTTGCGGTCAAGGTCACTGTCGCGTCTTCCTGGCCAACGGCCGGACGAACGACTTCACCCTCCGCACTAACGACTTTAGGCTTGTCGCTGGACCAGGAGATGGCGGCGCCGCCAACTCCCGAAGTCGGCAGCGTCACGTTACCCGTGACGAGCGCCGCATCGTTGCCCTCGGCGTAGCCCACTTCGAGAGCCGCGACGGCAGCCGATACCGCTTCTGCGTCCAGGTCTCCCTGGAGAACCCAGTGCGCGTTAAGGCTCGTGACGGACGCGGTCGACCAGTTGCCCTCGAACACGCGGACGCCGCTGCTGTTGTAATACTGCTGGCCTTTTCCGTCCGTGTTTTCATAGTAGCCTCTGAACACGTAGCCGGCTCTTTCCGGCGGGGCGATGCCGATCGGCAGCTTGCCGCCGTGAGAAACCGATACGCTTGCCGTACCGCCCGATCCGCTCTGCGGATCCAGCGCAACATGGTAGCTGTTCGCCGCGAAGCGGGCGTATAGCGTCAGATCGCCTACGGAGCCTTCAGCGATGCTGTTGAGCTTGGAGCTCGGCTTGAATTGCGGATCGGTGAACCAGCCGATGAAGGAATAGCCTTCCTTCGGGCTCGGCGCGATCAGGTCGAGCGCCGGCGTTACGATCGTATAGACGGCCGGCTCGGTGCCCGGCATGACTGCGGATGCTGCGCCGTCCTTATAAGCGATAGCGTAGGATATCAGGTTCCACTTGGCGTAAAGCGTCGTCGACGCCGCCACCGTATCCGTGCCGAAGTTCCATGCGTTCTTGAACTCCGAGTCTTTGTACCAGCCGCCGAACGTATAACCGTTTCTGACCGGCGGTTGCGGCGCTGCAATCTTGGTGCCGTATACGACGTTGGCAACGGACATGACCGGGCTACCGCCCTGGGCATTGAAATCGACCAAGGCTTTGTCCGCATCCAGCTTGATCCATCCGGCGTAAAGGGTCATCGCATATATGTTATCTTCGCCGAGGGTGTTGACCACCGGCTTATCGAAATCGTAGACCTGCGTCATCGCCGCATCGGTGTACCATTTCCCGTCGAACAGATAACCGCTGCGCGTAGGATCGGTCGCCGGCCGGGTCGCTTTTGCGCCGTCCCGGACGTATTGATTGGCGACCGCGCTGCCGCCCGACGTGTCGAACATCACGCCGTTGCGTCCCGGCGGGAAGATGCCGCTGGCTGCGTAGCCGATATTGTTGCCTGCGGCAAACGCCGTGTCCCAGTTGGCGCGTGCGTTATTGCCGGTATCGGACGAGCCGTTGATGTTAAAGTTCGATGCATTGGTTCCATAAAAATACAATTGCTCATTATTGAGCATGGAAGCGGTAATCGCCGGTTGATTGGATTGCTGTTGAACGTCCGCATTGGTGCGGGTGTTGAAGATAATTCCCCCGACGGCAGCCCGCGGCATCTTAATCATGTACCAATGGGTGTCGACGCCGTTGAATTTCATTCTCGTCATCGTGCCGCCCGGCCATCCGCCGAACAGCTCGGGGTTGAACGTGTAAGCTCGCACGCCGTAGGTGAAGCCGGCCCAAGCCTGGTAATTCGCATTGCGGTTGATGGAGAAATAAACGTTAACGTGCGTCGGCTCCGCGATCGGCGGTTCGACCGCTTTTTCGGGCTCGACCCTCGTATAAGTAAATTCCCCGGAAATCCAGTTCCCGCCGGCTGCCCGGCCCATCAAGGTTACAGTGATAGGATCGTTATAATTGCCGCTCACGGTGATAGTGTCGTCGTTGGCAAAGCTCGCAGCGACGCCGTTGTTGACGGCATACATGGCATCGGTCACATTAACCGCCGACAGCCTGAGCTTCAATTGATTGCCCGTAAAGCTGTTGCCTGCGATTACGTCGTCATCGCTCGGCAAGGCGGCCAAAATGGCGGGCGTTGCGTTCTCCCTGTCCATGAGGACCACGAGGCCCGGGTTAGGATTGGTGTCGGTATTCGATGCTTTGGCAGGGTTGCCGGGAAGAGTCCCGCTGATTCTGCCGTTCGCTACAGTGAACACGTTGCTTGGGTTCAGTACGTTCACATAGGAGCCGTCCTTCAGGAACTTCACCGGCACGCTGCCCAGTACGCGGTCGGTCTTGCTGGTGTTGACCAGCACCGCGCCGCCGCCGGCTTCGGTCGTGCCGCGCTCGATCATGACGGCATTGTTGCCGAGACTTACCAGATTCTCGTCGCGTCCAGCCATCGCGTTGTGGAACTTGTTGACGGCCACGACCTCGGGATGCGTCCATTGAGGCTTGCTGTTGGCGACGTTGTCCGCGGTCCGCACGCTGCCTCGCTGCGTACCGTCGGCGTTGACATTACGGGCGAAGAAGAGGGGCGAAGCGTCCTTCCGGGCGGCGATCATCGCCCAGCCCTGTCTGATCTGCTTCGGGCTGAAGCTCAGGGACTCCCCTTCGTTGTTGTAGGTATCGTGGGATTCTACCCAAGGCACCAGCCGGTCGGCCGTCAGGCCCTCGGCGCCGTAATCCGCCCACTTGTCTAGACGACCGATGTCCCCTACCTCGAGGACGCCGCGTACATCATGTCCGTACTTGGAAGCGGTCAGGTCGATATACTTGGCATAGCCTTGCATCCTGTCCATGTTGGGGTCTCCCCCTTGCAGCACCTCGCCGTACTGGAAGTTGACCTTGCCCTTCTCCTCCAGGTACGCCTTGGCGGCGCCGGTCACGTTTTTCACGTAATCGCTGGCGAACTTCCCGTCGGCATATTTCGGATTCGCGGCGCCTGCGGCGATGCTCGCCGGGGAGGGCGCGTCGTCGTCCAGCTCGATGTGCTTGATGGCGTCATAGCGGAAGCCGCTCGCGCCAGCGTCGATGATATCCTTCAAATACGCGATGTAGGAATCTTGAACGAACTTGGAGTGCGTGTCCAGATCCCTCAGCCCGCTGATCATCTCCGGTTGGGTCAGAAGAAAACGGTCATTATACCCTACGTTGCCGGTCACATTGTGGAAATACGTGCTGTCGTTCCACGGGGCATCCGAATTAGCGGCGGCGCCCATGTGGTTCGCGATCACGTCGACGATGACCTTGATGCCGAGCGCGTTGGCTGCAGTGGTCAGGCTGACGAACGCGTCCCTGTCGCCGAACTTGTTGCCGTTGCCGCCGGCGACCATGTTGCGGGGCGTATAAGAAGAAGCCCAGCCGGCCCCCCCGGAGGAGCTGCCCATGATCGGCGACGTCTGGATCGCCGTGTACCCTGCGTCGGCAATCGCCTGCAGGTTTTCCTGTATGACGCTTAAATTCCAGTCAAAGGCATGCAAAATAACGCCGTCCCGAATGCGTTCCGGCGTGGCGTTGCCCGTTGCGGCGGCCGCCTCCGCGACCGGCGCTTCTATCGGCTCGTCTGCGTAAACCGGATTTGAAGCCGTGACAAACGGGAACGAAACGACTGCCATGCACCAGATCAGCACATGTGCCAAAACCTTATTCCATTTCCTGCTCAAGTTAATTCCCCTTCCAATCTTTTTATATTGCCACGTAAATATATCACCTCCGTTTTTTTTTCGAGGTAGATATCGATTGCGAATGTGGACGAATATTAAGCGATTACAATAAATCCATGCGAAATGTTTCTATCCTTTTTTCGTCGGAATGCCTAACCTTGATCTAAAATGCCGAAACCGCCTAAAAACAGGGAGCAGCGCCGCGAAGGCCTGCTCCCTGTTCAAATGGAAGTAGATTTTCTTTAGATTAAAATTCTACTGGACTCGCAACCTGCAGCAAGCTTCGCGCGAGCGCCTTACTGCTGAACGAAGAACCATTGCTCCGAAGACCATGACGTATCGGACGGGACGGTCGTTCGATCGCAGGTAACGTATCCGAGCTGCGTCTCATTATTGATATAACTGTTGTTCGAGGCGCTCTTGATCGATTTGGCCGTCGTCGTCGCGGATGAGCTCGCAATCGTCCAGTGGCTCGTGGCGTCGCTTGCTGCAATCGCCGTGCTCTCTACGTTGGTCGCTCCGTTTTTGATATTGATATACTCTCCCGTTGCTTTGTTGCGAATCCGCGTATAGCTGCCGTAGGTTTCCAGGCTCCATAAGTACGAATCTCCGGTCCCGCTGCCGTAATTGACCCGAGTGCCGCCGTCATAAAGGAATTGGGTGTCCTTCCAACGGTTCTGAATACGGTAATAAGTCAACGGCGCACCGGTCGTCGTCGGCGACAATACAGCATCGCCGAAGTTGACCGTATTCGTCCAATTGTCGATCGTACCGTTCCATACGAGCTGGCTGTCGCGGGTGCCGCCGTTGTCGTCATCGTTAATGCCGATATCGAGGCCGATCGTCGCACCGCTGGATGGCGTAATGCCCAGATTGCTCCAAGGGATCGCCAATTCCACGCTGTAGCCGCCAGCGATCGCAGTCCAGCCGTGCAGCACGCCGGACGTATTGCCGTTCTTTTCGAACAAGGCAGCGTTGTTGTACCCTTTGATAAACTGTCGGTCGTTGGCGTCGTACGTCGTAGCGTGGTTGTTGCCGGGATCGACGTAAATTTCCACCGAATCGTCTTCCCAGCCGTTGGCCGAATCCTTGTACAGGTTCCCGTCGAGCACTTTGACGCCGACATACAAGTAGTTGCTGTTCCACATGACGTCATAAGTAACCGTGTTGTTCGGCGTGCCGCTCACGACTTTGTTGACGCCCGTATCTACCGTCCAGCCCGACTCGCTGAGACTGCCGTCCACCGTAATCGGGCCGGTAATGTTCAATGCCGTTGTCGTCCCCGAAGTTGGATTGTTCGCGATCAGATTGACGACCGTGGCATGCGCAGGCTTCAACGTACCGTTATAGCGTACAATACCAAAGAAATCTTCCGGATTGGAGACGTTCGTACCCAGATCCTTATACGAATACATGAAGTACGGCCCGCCCGCAAAAGAAAACGACTTCCAAGTGTTATATGCGCTTGCGATATATTGGGCTTGCTGCGCTTCCGTGACGCCATTCGTCGTGCTCGTCGGAAATCCGTTCTCCGTCACCCACAGCTTTTTGCTGCCGTCTCCGTTTGCGACCATAACGTTGTACAACTCGGGCGTCTTCAGCAGCCAGTTCCAACTCGTCATGACTGTAGGGTCGTTCGGCCAAGTATACGGATGCACGCCTAAAGCGTCGAAGTAGTTCTTCCCTCCGTTCGCGTATATGCCCGTGACATAGTCCAGCATCGACCAGTCCACACCGTTCGTCGCGGCCGGCGATAATCCTGTCGATACGACGGTGACGCTCGCCCCCAATTGCGTCGCGGCTTGCCGAATGCCGTTTGCGCCTGGTATCAGTATTTTATTAACGTAGTTCGCCGGGGAAAAGCCTTGAATGTTCGCCTCGTTCCACATTTCGTATTCCGTGATGCCTTTCGGAATATACCGAAGCCCAAGATTATATACAAAGTTCTGGAAGTTGGTCGCGCTCATTGTGGCTGGCGTGCCCGCCCAACCGGGAAGATGGGAGATAACGGGTAGGATTTTGAAGCCCTTGGCAATCGCCGCATTGACGACGCGGTCCGTCTGCGACCAGTCATACGATGCGGATCCGCCCGACTGTATGAACCCCCAGCTGAAATCGAAGCGAACGTACTTTGCGCCGGTAGCCGCCATGCCATCCAGCCAGGCGTTCATATCGGTATCGCTCATCGTTAAGATGGAATAACCGGTTGCGAATCCGAAGTTGCCGTTCGTGGGCGCGGCGTTCGCGCCATTCGGAGCGATCGACAAGAACGGCAAACAGAGCATGAATGCGAGTAACCAGACCGAAAGACGTTTAAACATAAGTTCAGCTCCTTTTGCTTTTTTGAAAGCGTTATCAAAAATACGGTGACTTAAAGCAAGGACGCAGCTGTAACTCCTACATCAACGTAATCGAATAGGCTCGCCTCCCGCAGTAAAAGGATAGAACTTGCTTGCCGCAATGTTGCGCGGATGTCGCCATGCACGCTCAGTTTAACAAGGCGGATTAGATATGGCGATGACGGATCCTCATGTCGTAATGATGCATCCACCAGAAAATGAGTTAAAAGCGAGTGCCAAGAGCGCTCTTCTTTTTACGAATTCGTTCTGGTCTTCATAATACATAAAAAAAATAACCCTAAAGAGTCACGGAATGTGGCTTCTGTAGGGTCCCTCTATCCTTTAAACCATCCTCTGGCGCTGCGCCTCGAACAGCAGCACCGTGGCGGCCATCGCGACGTTCAGCGACTCGGCATATCCGGTCATCGGGATGATGATCGGCCGATCGATGAGGGCCTGTGCGTGTGCGGACAGCCCCGCGCCTTCGTTGCCGAATAGCAGCCAGACATCGCCGCCGGTCAAGTCGATCTCGTAGCAGGACAGCTCCGCCTGCAGGCTCGTTCCGTACAAGACCGCGCCCTGCCGCTTCGCTTCGGGCAGGAGCTCGCTCAGATCGGCCTCGATCGCCGGCACGCGGAAGAGCGCGCCCATCGTGGCACGCAGCGTCTTGGCGTTGTACAGGTCGGCCGTGCCTTTGCCGAGTACGACGGCCGCAGCGCCGCTGGCCGCAGCGCAGCGCACGATCGTGCCGACATTGCCCGGGTCCTGCACGCCGTCGAGCACGACGACGGGGCCGCGACTGCGCACAGCGCCAAGAGCGCCGGCGTCCTTTCCCGAGCCGCCGCCGAACAATTCGTCCCGGCCGACGCTTCGCTTTAGCGCCACCGCGAATACCGGCTGCGGCGTCTCGGTCTCGCTGCACTTGGCGATAATGTCCGGCGAGACCGGGATCCACGCCGTCTCAGCGGCCTGCCCGACTCCCGATCCGCCGCGCTCCGCGTGAGGCAGCAGCTCCTCAGGCAAGCCGAAGCCCTCGTCGAAGACGACCGCCTCGAGCGGCCATCCCGCTTCGAGCGCTTCCTTGACCAGGTGGACGCCCTCGAGCTTGAAGCGTCCGCTCTGCTGCCGGTATTTGCGCTCGGACAGCTTGGCCCATCCCTTTACGCGAGGATTGGCGACGGAGGAGATCGCTTGCTCAAAGGCTGGCATAGGCTTGCTCCAATTGGGTCAGTTGACCGTTGTTGCCGACGATGACGAGCACGTCGGTGCGCTGCAGCGGCTTGTCGGCTCGCGGCGTCACGTCCATTTTTTCCCCGCCGTGCTTGATCGCCATGACGTTGCATCCGTATTTTACGCGAAAATCAAGCTCTCTAAGCGTCTTGCCCGCCATATTCGAAGGGACCTGCAGCTCAACGATGCTATAGTCCGGGGAAAGCTCGATATGCTCGATAATGTTGGGCGAGATCAGATGGTGCGCGACCCGCAGTCCCATGTCCCGTTCGGGGAACACGACTTTGTCGGCGCCGATCTTGTTCAGCACCTTGCCGTGAAGCTCGTTCTGCGCCTTGACGATAATGCGGGGCACGCCCAGGTCCTTGAGGACCAGCGTCGTCAGAATGCTCGCCTGGATGTCTTGGCCGATCGCGACAACCACGACGTCCAGATTGCGGATGCCGAGCGCCTTCAGCGCTTCCTCGTCCGTCGAATCCGCCGAGACGGCGTGGGTGACCACGTTCGCCATTTCCTGCACGCGCTCTTGATTCTCGTCGACCGCGAGCACTTCGTAACCCATTTTCGCCAGATACTGCGCGACGCTTGAGCCGAAGCGCCCGAGACCGATGACGGCGAATTGCTTTTTGCCCTTGGCCATGCCGAAGGTTCCTCCTCGTTCTTGCCTTGCCGGCTTCGCTTTTCGTGTTTTCCATTATAACACGGACCCGCGCGCCGGATAACAGCCCCTCGGCTCGGAGACGCTATAATTCGCGGCGGATTCGGCTATGCCCCGGTCTGCGGACGACCGCTTCGAGGAGGATCAGAACCGTGAACGTCACCCTGCGAGAAGCCATTTTCCAACGCGTCGAAGGCAAGAGCAAGGCCGAGCTGAGAGCCACGATCGAGGATTCGATCGGCAATGCCGAGGTGACGCTGCCCGGTATCGGCGTGCTTTTCGAGATGATCTGGACGCATAGCACCGAGGAAATACGCGAGCAGCTTGTCGACACCCTGCATGCCCAGCTAGCGACGAGAACGGGAGCGGCGAATACCGCCACCGCCCCCACGACCTGATTCACGACCTGATTACTTACATGCGAAAATCCCGCGTCTGCGAAACGATCGTCCCTTCGACGATCGTATCCGTAACGACAGGCACGGCGCCGATCGTCCTGACGACGAGCAGGTCCGCAAGCTTGCCCGGCTCGATCGAACCCGCGCTTGCCGCTTGACCTAGCGCCGTCGCCGGCTCGAGCGATGCCATCCGCACGGCTTGATGGAGCGGAATGCCGTCCGCATACATGCCGAATAACGATTGAAGCAGCGACGCCGGATGATAATCCGAGCAAACGATGCCGGCGACGCCCGCCCTGACGGCTTCCATGGCCGTCAGGTTTTTGTCGTGCGAGCCGCCTCGCACGATGTTCGGAGCGCCTACGCATATTTTCATCCCTTGTCCGGAAGCGTATGCGGCCGTCTCAAGATTCAGCGGAAATTCGCTGATCGATGCGCCGAGAGCCATCGAGCGGTCCACCTGGTCCGGCGTATCGTCATCGTGGGAAGCCACCGCGATGCCGTGTTGCCTAGCAAGCCCGGTAAGCTGTCGCAGATTATCCCAATCGATCAGCGCCCGGCGCGACTGCAGCTCCTCGACGATCCGCTCGCATTCCTCCGCGTCGACGCCCTGATTTTTCATCACATAACGATGGAAGGCGCCCGGACGGCGGTATTGTCCCTGACCCGGCGCATGATCCATCAACGACAAATAATCGATCTGCCCCTCGCGAATGAGGCGTTCCGCCAGCGGAAAGCCGGTCAGATGGGATACTTCGTAACGCAGATGGACGCGATGGCGTATCATCGACCGCTGCGCGCTGAGCCGCCGGATCGTGCCGATCATCTCCGACACGAGATGCTCGCCCCGAAGGCTTAGACCCACGCCAAGCGACAGCGAGTGATACATCGTCGTGATGCCATGCCCGGCGAGCTTGCGCTCGAACTGCAAGAAAGCCATCTCCATCGGAAAAAGCGTGTTCGGCCGCGGCTCCGTTTCCTTTTCGATCGCATCGCAATGAATATCGACCAGACCCGGCAGGACATAAGCGCCCTCCGCATCGATCGTCGTCACGTCTCCGCCGGCGCCGCTTGCGCCGCTGCGCCCGATCCGGGCGATTCGTCCGTTCTCGACGAAAATATCGGCTTGCTCCACGCTCCCGGGCAGCACGACTTTACCATTACGAATCCACAGCTTTTCTCCCATTGCTCCGCTCTCCCCCGACTACTCCTTATACGATAAGGATAGTATTTCACATACGCCCTCAGGTGAGCAACTTTGAGCGTTGGGGGCATCGAACCTGGGTCCGGTGGTCAGTCCAATTCGGCCCGGGAGAATAAGTCCCGGATCAGTGCGTCGTCCTCGCAGGCTGCCTTGAAGGCGCGGGCGAAGCGGACGACCGCTTCCCGGTCGCCGGAATAAGCGCTGAACATGTCAGCCTCGGGATCGAACCGGACGACGCCGGACAACTCGGGCATCCGCTCCTCCAGGAACACGGCTGCCAGCGAACCCCAATCGTAGCCGCTTCCTTCGAAGCCTTCGTCCTCGCGCGTGCGGAACAGCTCCTGCTTGTAAATGCCGGCGCTCAATATGACGGAGGCGCTGTCGCCGTACCGAACGAGCTTAAATGGTGCCAGCTCCTCGTCCAGCTCGCGCTCCTCTTCGCCGCTACGTCCGGCCGCCGCGGCTTCGTTTCTCAACTCCGCGATCACTTGCGCCGCCGCTTCGTCGGTGAACCGCAACCCGCCGTTATCCGGCTCGATCATTCCCTTACGTATCCGGTCTTCCAGCCAATCCGACACAAAATCCGGCGCATAGCCGTTCGTGGAAAATCCTTCGCCGAACACGAGCATGTCCGGATAACGCTTCAGATAAGCTTCCTGGTCTGTTTGCGGATACGCCTTGGTATACAGCCAGAACTGCACGTCGTACATCAGGTTCGACAGCCTGTCGGCATGGAGGGAAAAGTAGCCTTTTTCTGCCACGATTTTTCTGCCCACGGCCCGGATCAGCGCCTCGATCGCTTCGAATTCCGTTACATTGCCGCACAGCTCCGCCAGCAGCGGCGTAAACTGGCCGTCGGTTACCCGCATCAGATCCTGCTCCGCATCCTCGGCAGAGGTGTCGTACACTTCTTCGTTCACCAGTCCGCGGATAAAGTCCTCGAAGCTCGAAGCAAGGAACGTGATGCGGTAATCCTGCTCCTGATCGACATGGATGACCTGGGGCTCGCCTTGCGGTCCGCAATCGCGGTAATCGAGCATGACAACGTCGTGGCCGGCTGACGGGCAGTCGCACACTACGACGCCGATGTCGGGATACCCCCACTCGCCGATCATGAACGGGCTTCCGAATTCTCCGCTCAGCGAATAGCTTTTGTCCCGCCCGATACCCATGATGGCCGTAATCGCGATATGGTCATCGGCCCATGAAGTCGGCCCTTTCGTCGGAAAGCACGTATTGCGCGGGATGCCGCCGTTTTGCAGCTTCATCAGGTGAATGTATGCGGCCGGCAGCTTGTACCCAAGCTCCTCCTCCACCTCGGCGATCAGTTCGTCCGTCGGCGGATCGGACACGTAGCTCTCGCGCGCATAATCGCTGTCTTCCCAGAAATCCGAAAAGTCCAATTGCTCGAACGGCACTTCCGGATCACTGCCCGCGGACGTCGGCTGCAAGGCGAGCCGCTCGGCTTCCGCGCGGCTCAATCTCAGCAGCTGCAGCGTCAGCTCGTCCGAAGGATCCAGGCGATCCGCCTGCTCGAACGCCGCAATCGCCTCTTCGTACCGATCCAGATAGTAGTAGGAATACCCGGTGCGAAAATGCCACAGCGCGTCTTCGGCGCCTTGATCCGCCAACGACAGCAGCAGCGTCAGCGCCTCCTCGTAGCGATCGAGATTGTTGTAGGCTCTGGCCAGGTGGCTGGTTAGCGCGTAGTCCCGCTCTTCCGGGGGAATTTGCTCGATCCTGTCGACGATATTGCCGTAACTGCTCTTGCGATGCCAGGCATCCAATTGCTCGATCAGGTCTTTGTCCACGGCCTGTGCCCTCCGATTATGTATAGATTTGGATGTTTCAAAACAGAATCAATTGCTTTTACCCAAATTCGGCACGGTTCAACATCTCGATTGGTGCGGAATGCCTGTCGATGACCTCATCCACCAGCCGTTCCGATGGGTTGCGCTATAATCCCGCATTGCTCTTTTTCTATAATTCCTGCAAATATACATCTATTTCCGCCGATATCGGCCCTTTTAATCAGGATAGATGCAAAAGCGCATCTATTTTCCTCCCTCTGCCCCATTTCCAGCTTTTACGTTACATTTACCTGTATATTTGCATGTATTTTATCAAGTGTCGTTGGTTCATAGAAAATACATGTACGGATGGGTAGCGTCAAGAAGTTTGTGTAAGTAAGGCATCTCATCGTTATGCGCATGTAGATGTCGAGAAGTTGGGGGACGCAGCTCAAGCGAAGGCGCGGGAGTTCTATTCCGCTTTTTCCATTGCATGAGCAGGGTATCGTTCCTCAAACATCTCAGCGAGTTTTTTCTTTACAACAGGATCGCCAAAGCCGCGGATGACGCGGTTCTCGAAGCGTTCGTTGTAGTCCACGGCTTCGAGATAAACAATCTTTTCGGCAGCGTCCATGTTGGTCAGGCTGTTCATCGGTTTCAGACGTTTTCGGATTTCTTTGTTCATCCGCTCGATTGGATTGGAGGTGTAGATGGCGTCCTTGATTAAAGGCGGATATTTGTAGAACGTAAGCAGCGTCGGCAGCTGCTCCTTCCACGCTTTCATTTCTTTGGGGTACAACTTTCCCCATTTGGCGGCGACAGTGTCGAAGGCGGCGAGAGCCAAGTCATGGTCCGCAGCCGTGTAGATGGTCTTGAGATCAGCAATCACATCCGCTCGGTGCTGGACGCGGATCTTGGGGAAAGTGGCTCGGACCTTGTGCACGACGCAGTGCTGCACGTCGGCCTTCGGATAGGTCTCGCGGAAGGCCTCCTCGAGCCCTGACAAGCCGTCAAAAACGCCGAGCAGCACCTCGGTGGCGCCGCGGTTGTACAAATCCTTAAGTACCTCGCGCCAGCCGTTTGAGCTCTCCTGGCCACCGACGTAAAAGCCGAGGATTTGACGGCGTCCGTCCTCGTCGACGCCCATAGCAAAGTAGATGACTTCGCCGCTCACGGTGCTGCGTTTGAGCTTGACGTAGAGACCGTCCAAGTAGATAACAGCATAACGCTTTTGCAGTGGACGCTGCTGCCAGGCCTGGATGTCTTCGAGCACGGTTGCCGTAATGTTGCTAATCGTTGTAGGCGAATAATGGCTGCCGAACATACCCTCAATAAAACGAGCCACGT